>DATGPY010000285.1:0-6810 GCA_035304465.1 Acidimicrobiales bacterium
CGGGCAGGCGGTCAGCATCCGGTGGGCGGCCACCAGCACGAGCACCGAGAAGCCGACGAGCAGCGTCTCGCCGTCGAGCCGGCCGTTGAGCTCGGCCCCCGCCCACGACCCCGGCACGCCGACGGCGACGAACACCGCGGCCACCCCCCACCGCACCCGCCCTGCCCGGGCGTGCCGGCCTGCGGCGCCGGCCGCCGAGGCCCCCACCGCCACGAGCGACGTCGCGGTGGCGGCCGCCGCCGGCTGACCGGCCAGGTGGGCGAGGACGGGCACGGCCAGGACCGAGCCGCCACCGCCGAGGCTGCCGAGGGCCAGCCCGATCAGCAGGCCGAGGCCCGCGACGAGCGCCAGGGTCACACGCCGAGCGCCGCGGCCCCGCCGAGCAGGTCGGACACGTCGGCGAAGCCCTCGGCCCGCAGGACGCTGCTGGCGATGGCCGACCGGGTGCCGCCGGCGCACAGGAGCACGACCGGCGCGGCCGGGTCGAGCTCGCCGAGCCGCTCGCGCAGGCGCTGCAGGGGGATGTTGACGGCCCCCTCGACCGGGGCGTCGGCCACCTCACCGCTGGTGCGGACGTCGACGACCTGCAGCCGGTCGCCCAGCGCCGCCCACCGGCGGGCCAGCTCGTCGGCGGTCAGCCGTGACAGGCGCGCCGCCCGCTCGGGGTGGGCGACGAGCAGGGACCCGACGTCGACGATCGCCCCGACGACGTCGTCGAAGCCGATGCGGCCGAGCCGGATGCGCCCCTCGCGCACCGCGGCGCGGCCGCCGCCGGCCACGATCACCGGCGTGCCGGGGGCGATGACGCTGCCCGCCTGCTCGGCGCACCGACCGTCGAGGCTGACGTTCAGCGAGCCGGCCAGGTGGCCGGCGGCGAACTCGGCGATCGGCCGGACGTCGAGCACGACGGCGCCGCCGGCCACGGCACGGTCGACCGCGGCGAGGTCGAGCTCGGGCAGCTCCTCGTCGCGGTCGAGGAGGGGGTGGTCGGCCCGGTTGAGCACGGCGTCGTAGCCGAAGTAGCCGGGGGCCTCGGGCTGGCCCTCGGTCACGAGGGCGACGAACTCCTCGACGTCCATCGGCCGGAGGGCGTGGTTGGTGCGGCGCTGCTCGCCGATCGTCGAGACGGTCTCGGTCGACAGCGCCTTGCCGCAGGCCGATCCCGCACCGTGGGCGGGCAGCACGAGCGTGTCGTCGGGCAGCTCGAGCAGGCGGCGGAGCGAGCGGTGGAGCTGGGCGCCGAGCTCGCGAGCGTCGACGCCGACGGACGCGAGCAGGTCGGGGCGCCCGACGTCGCCGATGAACAGCGTGTCGCCGGTCAGAACGGCGACCGGCGGCGCGTCGGGCGCGGGCCGCACGACCAGCGAGATGGACTCGGGCGTGTGGCCCGGGGTGTGGAGGACCTCGACCTGCACGCCGCCGAGGTCGATGACCTCGCCGTCCTCCAGCGGCCTCGAGGGGTACTCGGTGCGCCCGCGCGAGCCGACGCCGATGGCGGCGCCGGTGGCCGCGGCCAGCTCCAGGTGGCCGGCGAGGAAGTCGGCGTGGAAGTGCGTGTCGACGACCAGCTCGATGGCCACGCCCTCCTCCCGGGCCACGGCGAGCATCTCGTCGACGTCCCGTCGGGGGTCGACCGCGACGGCCCGGCCGGTGCGGCGGTCGCCGACCAGGTACGAGGCCTGGGACAGGCAGCCCAGGTAGAGCTGGCGGATGACGACGGGGTCGGGGAGCTCGTCGAGGGGCGAGCGGTCCACCGGCGCGGGGTGCGTGCTCATGCGTGTCCTCCTGTGCCGTCTTACCCCGGGGGGTATGAGGGACGATACCCGGCGGGGTATAGGCTCACCACATGCGGTTCCCCGACGACGTCACCGACGACGTGCGCACGCGCCTGCGGCGCGCCGAGGGTCAGCTGCGGGGCGTGCAGCGGCTGCTCGAGGAGGGCGCCGACTGCCGGGACGTGATCACCCAGCTCAGCGCGGTCCAGGCGGCGCTGCACCGGGCCGGCCTGCGCCTCATGTCCGCCGGGATGCGCCACTGCCTCGCCGACCCCGAGCGGGCCCGGGCCGAGGGGATGACGCCCGAGGACATGGAGGAGCTCTTCCTCACACTGCGCTGACCGCCGGGACGGCCCCGCGTCAGTCGCCGCCGGAGGTCGACCGCGACCGGTTGTGCCGCTCCATCCGGTCGACCTGCGCCGCGGCACCCTCCTCGGGGTGGTCGCCCTCGGCGTCCGGGTCGAGGACCTCCTCGGCGTTGTCGGCCTTCTCGACCGGCGCGCCCTCCGGCCGCGACCCGGAGGCGGCGCCGCCCTCGGGCTCCTCGAGCGGGTCGGGACCGCCCATCAGACCGCCAAGCGGCGGGCCAGGAGCTGCTTGCCCTGCTCGGCGCCCTTCCGGCTCTCGTGCTGGGCGCGGCGGAAGAACTCGGCGAGCTCCTCGTCGCCCGCCCGCTCCGCGTCGTGGATGTAGCCCTCCAGCCGGAGGGCGTTGCTGAGGCACGCCTCCGTGAACCAGAGGATGTCGTAGTCGATGTCCATGGTGCCGGTGATGCCACCGGTCTCGGCCGTGCTCATCGCTCGCCTCCCTGTCGGCTGCCCGCCGTCGGATCGCGCCTACCCCGGCCGGTCGCGGGCGATACGCGTGACCGCCGCCACGGTCCGTGGGACCAACGTCCCTGCGCGTTGGGACCGCCGTCGCTGCCGACCCCGCGACCACCCTCCGTACGGTGGCACCCAGCGAGCCGTCATCCCCTGGACGGCTGGAGCTGAGGAGGCTGGTGCATGGACGCGCTCGACCTCGCGCGCTGGCAGTTCGGGATCACGACCGTCTACCACTTCCTGTTCGTCCCGATCACGATCGGCCTGGGCTTCCTCGTCGCCGGGTTCCAGACCGCGTGGCACCGCACCGGCGACGACCGCTGGTACCGGCTGACCCGCTTCTACGGGAAGCTCTTCCTGATCAACTTCGCCATGGGCGTCGTGACCGGGATCGTCCAGGAGTTCCAGTTCGGCATGAACTGGAGCGACTACTCCCGGTTCGTGGGCGACATCTTCGGCGCCCCGCTCGCCATCGAGGGCCTGCTCGCCTTCTTCCTCGAGTCGACCTTCCTCGGCCTGTGGATCTTCGGCTGGGACCGCCTGCCCCGCCGGCTGCACCTGGCGACCATCTGGGCCGCCGCCACCGGCACCCTGCTGTCCGCCTACTTCATCCTCGCCGCCAACTCGTTCATGCAGAACCCGGTGGGCTACCGGCTGAACGAAGCGACGGGCCGCGCCGAGCTCACCGACTTCTGGGCGGTGCTCACCAACCCGGTGCTGCTCGTCGGGTTCCCGCACACGGTCTTCGCCTGCTTCCTCACCGCCGGTGCGCTGGTTCTCGGCGTCGCCATGTGGCGGCTGATCCGCCGGCCGGGCGTCGACACCGCCGCCTTCCGCAGCGCCGCCCGCCTCGGCGCCGCCGTCGTGCTGGTCAGCGGCCTCGGCGTGGCCGTGTCGGGCCACGTGCAGGGCCAGGTCATGACCGACGTCCAGCCGATGAAGATGGCCGCGGCCGAGGGGCTGTACGAGACCGCGCAGCCGGCCGGCTTCTCGATCTTCACGATCGGCACGCTCGACGGCAGCGACGAGGTGTTCTCGCTGCGGGTCCCCCGCCTGCTGAGCTACCTCGCCACCGGCGACCCCACCGCCGCCGTCGAGGGCATCCACGACCTGCAGGAGGAGTACGCCGCCCGCTGGGGTGACGGCGACTACGCCCCCAACGTCCCGGTGACCTACTGGACCTTCCGGCTGATGATCGGCACCGGGGCCGTGGCGGTGGCCGCCGCCGCCTGGGCGCTGTGGAGCCTCCGCACGGGGCGGGCCCCCACCTCGCGCTGGCTGCTCCGGACGGCGATCGCGCTGCCGGTGCTGCCGCTTCTGGCCAACAGCTTCGGCTGGATCTTCACCGAGATGGGCCGCCAGCCCTGGGCCGTGTTCGGCCTCATGACCACGGCGGCGGGCGTCTCGCCCGGCACGACGACCGGTGAGGTCGCCCTGACGCTGGCCGGGTTCACGCTGGTCTACGGCCTGCTCGCGGTCGTCGAGGTGAAGCTGCTGCTGAAGGCGGTCGCCGCCGGCCTGCCGGACGACCCGCCCCCGCCCGAGCCGGGGCGGCCGGGCCCGGAGGCCGGGGACGTCCAGGAGCTCGACGAGGACGAGCGCGAGCTCGCCTTCGCCTACTGAGAGGGCAACGCCATGGAGCTGACCACGGTCTGGTTCATCCTCATCGCCGTCCTCTGGGTCGGGTACTTCGTGCTCGAGGGCTTCGACTTCGGCGTCGGTGTCCTCCTGCCGGTGCTCGGGCGCACCGACAAGGAGCGCCGGGTGCTCATCAACACGATCGGCCCGGTGTGGGACGGCAACGAGGTGTGGGTCCTCGTGGCCGGCGGTGCGACCTTCGCCGCCTTCCCCGAGTGGTACGCCACCCTCTTCAGCGGGTTCTACCTGCCGCTGTTCCTCGTCCTGGTGGCCCTGATCTTCCGCAACGTCGCCTTCGAGTACCGCTCGAAGGGCACCGGCGAGCGCTGGAAGGCCCGATGGGACGCGGCCATCTTCCACGGCTCCCTGGTCCCCGCGGTGCTGTGGGGCGTGGCCTTCGGCAACATCGTGCGGGGCGTCGCCATCGGGCCGGACAAGGAGTACGCCGGCACCGTCCTCGACCTGCTCAACCCCTACGCCCTGCTGGCCGGCCTGGTCCTCCTCGCCCTGTTCACGACCCACGGCGCGCTGTTCCTGGCGCTGAAGACGACCGGCGACGTCCGCCGACGGGCCAACCAGGCGGCGCTGCGGATCGGGCCGGTGGCGGCGCTGCTGGCCGTCGCCTTCCTCGGGTGGACCTACGTGCAGCGCGACGGCGCCCGCCTGCTCGAGTGGTTCGCCGTCCTGGCCGTGGTCGCGGCGCTCGCCCTGGTCGGTGCCCTCGTGGCCGCCCACCGGGGACGGGACGGCTGGGCCTTCGCCGGCACCGCGGCCACCATCGCCCTCGCGGTCGCCGCGCTGTTCGTGTCGCTGTTCCCCGAGGTGATGCCGAGCTCGCTCGACCCGGCCTGGTCGCTGACCACGACCAACGCCTCGGCCACCGGCTACACGCTGACGATCATGACCTGGGTGGCGGTGCTGTTCACGCCGATCGTGCTGCTGTACCAGGGCTGGACCTACCACGTGTTCCGGCGGCGCATCGGCGTGGCCAACATCCCCGACGACGAGCCGGCACCCGAGGCCGACCGGCCGTCGCGCGCGGCGGCGGCCCGGCCGTGAAGCCGCTCGACCCCCGGCTGCTCCGCCACGCCCGGGCCACCGCGCCCCACCTGGCCGTGGTGGTGGCGCTGGGGGTCGCGACGGCCGGGCTCGTCATCGCCCAGGCCGGCCTGCTGGCCCGGGGCATCGCCGGCGTCGTGGAGGCCGGCGGGCCGACCGGCGACCTGGGCCGGGTGCTGGGCTGGTTGGCCGTCGTGGTGGCCGCCCGGGCCGCCGTCGCGTGGGCCGAGGAGGCCGCGGCCCACCGGGCGTCGGCACGGGTGAAGTCGCAGCTGCGCCACCGGCTCGTCGCCCGGGCGGCCGAGCTGGCCGCCCGGCGTGCCGGCGGCCCCGGCCGGGCCGAGGCGGCGACGCTCGCCGCCCGGGGCCTCGACGCCCTCGACGGCTGGTTCAGCCGCTACCTGCCCCAGCTCGTGCTCGCCGTCGTCGTGCCGGTGGCCGTGCTCGGCCGGCTGCTCGCCGCCGACCTCACGGCCACCGTCACCGTGGCGGCGACCCTTCCGCTCATCCCGGTGTTCATGGTCCTCGTCGGCCTGGCCACGGAGGCCGCCAACCGCCGCCGCTGGCGAGCGCTCGAGCGGCTCGCCCACCACTTCCTCGACGTCGTCGCCGGCCTGCCCACGCTGAAGGTGTTCGGGCGGGCCACGGCCCAGGCCGAGGCCATCCGGCGCAGCACCGACCGCTACCGGCGCACGACGATGGGCACGCTGCGCATCGCCTTCCTGTCCTCGCTCGTGCTCGAGCTGCTGGCCACGCTGTCGGTGGCGCTCGTGGCCGTCGGCGTCGGCCTGCGCCTCGTCGAGGGGCGCCTCGACCTCGAGACCGGCCTGCTGGTCATCGTCCTCGCCCCCGAGGCCTACCTCCCCCTGCGCCGGGTCGGCGCCGCGCACCACGCCAGCGCCGAGGGCCTGGCCGCCGCCGAGGCCGCGTTCGCGGTGATCGAGCAGCCCGTCCCCGACGACGCCGGCCAGGCCCCGCCGCCGTCGCTGCGGGCCGGCGCGGAGGTCTGGGTGGAGGACGTGCGCGTCACCCACCCGGGCCGGCCGGCACCGGCGCCCGACGGCGTGTCGTTCCGGGTGCGGGCGGGCGAGGTCGTCGTGCTGACCGGGCCGAGCGGCTCCGGCAAGTCGACCCTGCTGCGGGTGCTGCTCGGGCTCACCGCCCCCGACGGCGGGCGGGTGCTGCTGTCGTCGGCGGAGGGCACCGTCGACCTCGCCGAGGTGGACGGCGCCGCCTGGCGGCGCACGACCGGCTGGGTCGACCAGTCCCCCTACCTGTTCCCCGGCACCGTGGCCGACAACGTGCGGCTCGGCGACCCGGCGGCGCCGCCCGGGCGGGTCGCCGACGCGCTCCGGGCCGCCGGGTTCGACCCCGAGCGGGCCGGCCAGCCGGTCGGCGAGGCCGGCGCCGGCCTGTCCGCCGGCGAGCGGCGCCGGGTGGCGCTCGCCCGGGCCCTGCTGCGCCGCCCGTCGCTGCTGCTGCTCGACGAGCCGACCGCCGGGCTCGACGAGGCCACC
>DATGPY010000286.1:0-19882 GCA_035304465.1 Acidimicrobiales bacterium
CAAGTACCTGCAGGAGAAGCAGCAGAACTACTACCCGATCAACGCCCACCTGCGGCTGCTGCTCGACGACATCATCAACGACAGCCGCTGGGACATGACCTACCTGGGCATGCAGATCATGGTCGAGGGCCTCGCCCTCGCCGCCTTCGGCTTCATGCAGCAGATGACGCCGGACCCCCTGCTCAAGCAGCTGCTGCGCTACGTCATGTCCGACGAGGCCCGGCACGTGGCCTTCGGCGTGCTGTCGCTGAAGGAGTACTACGCCGAGCTGACCGACGCCGAGCTGCGCGAGCGCCAGGAGTTCGCCTTCGAGGCCGCGGTGCGCATGCGGGACCGCTTCCTCCAGCAGGAGGTGTGGGAGCGCATGGGCATCAAGCCCAAGGAGATCCTGCCGCTCGTCATCCAGGACCTGGGCCGCAGCATGTTCCAGCAGATGCTGTTCTCGAAGATCGTGCCCAACTGCAAGAAGCTCGGCCTGCTGGACGCCGGCGACGGCTGGCTCCGCAAGAAGTTCACCGAGATGGGCGTCATCCAGTTCGAGGACTGGCAGGACACCGGCAGCGAGTACGAGTCGCTGCAGGCCACCGGCTGACGGCCGGCGGCCCCCGAGCGCTGGGGACGGCCCGCGCCGCACGGCGGCGCGGGCCGTCGCCCGTCCTGGTGCCGGTGGGGCCTCAGGCGCCGGGCGCCGCGGGTGCGGGGCCGACGCCGGCGCGCAGGGGGAAGCCGACGACCCGCTCCAGCTCCGCCAGCGCCTCCTCGGGGTCGACGACCTTGATCGTGGTCATCCCCATGGCCCGGGCCGGTTTCAGGTTCACGCCCAGGTCGTCGAGGAACACCGCCTCGACCGGCTCGACGCCCAGCTCGTCACAGACGAGCCGGTAGATGGCCGGGTCGGGCTTGCGGAGCCCGACCCGGCTGGACTCGACGAGCACGTCGACGTGGTCGAGCACCTCGGCCATCGGCCCGCCGCGCGGGGCGCCGTCGGCGGCGGCGTCGCCGACGAGGAAGTTGTTGGTCACGATCGCGGTGCGGAGGCGGGCGCGGCAGCGGCGGAGCGCCTCGACCATCGACGGGCGGAGCTCGCCGGAGAGCAGCGAGAGCACCGCCCGGCCGTCGACCCGGTGCCCGGCGGCCTCGGCCTCGGCCTCGAACAGCTCGACGAAGCCGTCGAGGTCGACCTCGTTGCGCTCGAGCCGGGCCCAGGCGTTGTCGTCGGGGTTGGTGGCGTTCAGGCGACGGATGAACCCGTCCGGCAGGCCGTTGTCGGCCTCGTAGCGGGCGAACGCCTCGAACGGGCTGGTCGTGATCACCCCGCCGAAGTCGAAGATGACGGCGCGCACTGGCATAGGCTGCGCAGCCTATGGGCGCGGCCGACCGGGTCCCACCGGGCACGCAGGTGACCGGCGACGGGGTGGAGCGCCCAGCGCCCCGCTCGGGCGGTGACCGCCGGGACCCGGCGGTGGCTCGGCAGCCCGCCGCGGCACCGATGCGCCCCCGGGGCGGCCGGGGGGCGGTCGCGGCGGTGGTGCTGGCCGTCGCCGCCGTGCTGGTGGCGGTCGTCGTGGCCGTGTCCGGTGGTGACGGCGGCGGGACGCCCGACGGGGAGGAGCGCGAGGAGCGGGCGGTCGACGAGGCGGCCGGCGCGCCCTCGACGACGTCGCCGGCCCCGCCCACCAGCGTCACGGTCGCTCCGCCCGGCGGTGGGTTCCGCATCGAGATCCCGGGGTCCTGGGTTGTCGGCTACCCGAACGCGCAGGGCGCCGCGCTCGCCGACCAGATGGTGCCCGACCGGCCCGACCAGGCCACACACATCGCCTTCGTCGAGGCGGCGCTCGTCGCGCCCGACACGCGCATGGTGGCGCTCGACCCCGCGGGGCTCGGCGACCTCGAGCGGCTGCCCGACCTGCTCGTCGTCGACGCCGTCGCCGGTCCCGAGCTGACGGCGGCCTCCACCGACGAGCTGGTCGAGCTGGCCGCGCCCGTGGACGCCGGGGCCGTCGGGGCCCGGGGGGCCATGCAGGGGGCCCACGGCGAGGTCGGCTGGGTCGAGATCGACCTGGCCGCCTTCGACGTCCACGGGGTCCGCTACGTGGTCACCGGCACCGACACCGTGTGGGTCCTGACCTTCTGGAGCCACCACCTCGACCGGCAGCGGGGCATGGCCGACGAGATGGTGGCCGGCTTCGATCCGGACTGACACGCGCCGGGGCCGATCGAGCACACCATGTCAACGCGGCGGCCTGCGAAGTAACCTGCGGACGGGCCCTCGTGCGGGCCCGCACCCCCGTCCGGCAGTGCCGTCCTGGCAACGCGCAGTGCGCCGGCGGTGTCGCGGCAGATCGGCGATCCCGGCGGTCCGCCTCCGCCGAGGGCGACGCCGCTGCGGGGTCCCCCCCCCTCCCGAACGCCAGGCATGCCATGACGGTCCACCACGTAGTCGTCGACGGATCCAACATCGCCACCGAAGGGCGCGACACCCCCAGCCTCGCCCAGCTCGACGAGGCGGTGCGGGCCTTCGTCGAGGAGTTCAAGCCCAAGTACGTCACCGTCGTCGTCGACGCCACCTTCCCCAACCGCATCGACCGCAAGGAGCGGAAGACCTACGAGGAGGCGATCGCCGCCGGCGAGCTCATCACGCCGCCGGCGGGGGCGATCGGCCGGGGCGACGCCTTCATCCTGCAGATCGCCAAGCGGGCGAACGCGGTCATCCTGTCCAACGACTCGTTCCAGGAGTTCCACGGCGAGTACCCGTGGCTGTTCGAGAAGGGCCGGTTGATCGGGGGCAAGCCGGTCCCGCACGTGGGCTGGGTGTTCATCGAGCGGGCGCCCGTCCGGGGGCCGACGAGCCGGCGGGCGGTCAGCGAGGCCCGCAAGTCGGCGAAGGCCGCGGAGGCTGCGGAGGTTGCGGAGCCCGCGGCGGTGTCCGAGGCCGCGGCGACCGCCGAGCCCGACGGCGCCACCGGCACGCGCCGGGGACGGGCCGCCGCGGCCGGCGAGCCGGCCGGCGACGGTCGCAAGTCGTCGACCAGGTCGAAGGCGTCGTCCTCGAAGAGGCCCACGCCGTACAACGAGGCGCTGCCCTTCATCGAGTTCGTCGGCCAGTACCCCGTCGGCAGCGAGGTCGAGGCCGTCGTCGAGCGGTTCAGCTCGCACGGCGCCTACGTCATGATCGGCGACACCCGGGCCTACGTGCCGCTGCGCAACCTGGCCGACCCGCCGCCCCGCAGCGCCAAGGAGGTGCTCTCGCCCGGCGAGAGCCGGCGGTTCGTCGTGGTGTCGATCGACCCGCCCCGCCGGGGCATCGACCTGGCGCTCCCGGGCGTGGTCGACGTGCCCGCCCCGGTGCCGGTCGGCGACGCGGAGATGGAAGCGGTCGCGGACGCGGCCAGCGCCTCCGAGCCTCCCGGCACCCGGCGCGCCGCGGTGAAGCGGGCCCGCAGCCGGCGGGCCACGGGGGCCGCGGAGGAGGCCGGGCCGACCGAGGAGGCGGCGCCGGACGGGGAGAGCGCGGTGCCGCCCGCAGCCGAGGAGGCGGCGACGGCCGCGGCGGCCGGGAAGGCGACCGCGAAGAAGGCGACGAAGAAGGCCGCGAAGGCGACCGCGAAGAAGGCCACGACCGCGAAGAAGGCGGCGAAGAAGAAGGCGGCGGCGAAGAAGGCGACGACGAGGTCGACCGGCAAGAAGGCGGCGAAGGCGTCGACGACGGGGGCGACCGGCCGGACAGGGTCCGCGACGGAGGCCGACACCGGTGAGCCGGCCGCACCGGCCGAGGCGGGGGGCTCGGCCGCCGGGACGGCCGCGACGGGCGCGGCTCCGAGCGAGCCGGGGGGCGAGGAGGCCCCCACCGGGAGGTCGGCGGCGAAGAGGTCGACCGCGAAGAGGTCGACCGCGAAGAAGGCCACGGCGAGGAAGAAGGCGGCGGCCGGGACCTCCGGGGCGGAGGCGACCGAGGCGCCGGATGGTGACGCGCCGGCGACCACGCCGGCCGGTGAGGCGACGGCGAAGGGGGCGGCCCCCCGGAAGGCGGCCGCCAAGCGGACGGCGACCAAGAGGTCGACGGCGAAGAAGGCGACAGCGACCACGTCGGCCGCCGCGACGAGCCCGGCGGCCGCGGAGGCGGCGACCGACCCGCCCGCCGGATCGGCGCCCGGCACCGCCCCGGCGGACTCGGCGGGCGGTGCCGACGACGTGACGTCCGGGGCCGAGCCCTCGGTGGCGCCGGGCGCGGCGGATGCGGCGCCCACCGTCGGCAACGGGGACGCCGGGCCCGCCGGGGACGCCGACGCGGCGGTGCCCGCCGTCCGGGGCGGGATCGGTACACCGGAGCTGTAGGTTCCGCGCCGTGCGCATCGCCACCTGGAACGTCAACGCGCTCACCGGCGAGCGCATCGAGCGGGTGCTGGCGTGGCTCGACATGGCGCGCCCCCACGTCCTGTGCCTGCAGGAGACCAAGGTCGGCGACGCCGCGTTCCCGGCCCTCGACTTCCACGCCCACGGCTACGACAGCGTCCACCACGGCCAGGGGCGGTGGAACGGCGTCGCGATCCTCAGCCGGGTCGGCCTCGACGACCCGGTCGCGGGGTTCGCCGACGGCGGACCGCCCGACCCCGAGGCCCGCCTGGTCACCGCCACCTGCGGGGGCGTGCGGGTGTCGTCGGTGTACGTGCCCAACGGCCGGGCCGTCGGCCACGAGCACTTCCACTACAAGTTGCGGTGGCTGGCCCGGCTGCGCGACCACGTGCTGGCCGACGCCTGGTCGGGCGGCGCGGGGTGGCTGCCCGACCCGGGCGGCCCCGGCGGGGGGCTGCGGGCCGTCTGCGGCGACTTCAACGTCGCCCCCGAGGACATCGACCTGTGGGACCCGGCCGCCTTCGAGGGCTCGACACACGTCACGCCCGAGGAGCGGGCCGCCCTCGCCGAGGTCATGGCCACCGGCCTGCGGGACGCCTTCCGCGAGCAGCACCCGGGGGCGCCGGGCCTGTTCAGCTGGTGGGACTACCGGGGCGGCGCCTTCCACAAGCACCAGGGCATGCGCATCGACCTCGTCCTGCTGTCGCCCCGGCTGGCCGACCAGGCCCGGTGCGCGCTCGTCGACCGCAACGCCCGCAAGGGGCGCAAGCCGAGCGACCACGCCCCCGTCTTCGTCGACGTCGACTTCTCCGCGATCTCGCACGCCGCCGACGGCTGAGCTAGGACGACACCATGTCCGACCCCTCTCCGGACCCCACCGACAGCACCGAGCGCCCCGAGGGCGACGCCGGCGACCTGCCGCCGGAGCTCGACCGGGTCGCCGGGCCGGGCACCGCGACGTGGCCGGAGCTGCTCGACCGCTACTCGTCGACCGCCCCGTCGCCCCGCCGGTCCGAGCTGCACCGCACGGCCGACGCGCTGCGGCGGATCATCCACCGCCTGCACGCCAGCCCCGCCCCCGCCGAGGAGCTGGCGGCCGCCGCCGACGAGCTGGAGGAGCTCGCCCGGCGGCTCGACGCCTTCCCCGGGGGGTCGCTCTACGAGGGCTTCAGCGAGTCGCCCCTGGCCGGCCCCGACCCGCACGCCTTCTTCGACCACAGCCCGATGCTCGGCCGGGCCAACCCGCTCGCCCCGCCGATCGAGCTGTGGGCCGAGGGCGACGTCATGCGCGGGCGGGTGACCTTCGGCGCCGCCTACGAGGGCCCGCCCGGCTGCGTCCACGGCGGCTACGTCGCGGCCGCCTTCGACGAGGTGCTCGGGTCGACCCAGTCGCTCGCGGGGCGCCCGGGCATGACCGCCCGGCTGACGGTCAACTACCGCAGCCCCACGCCTCTGCACACCGAGCTGGTCTTCGAGGGGCGGGTCACCGAGGTGTCGGGCCGCAAGACCTTCACCTACGGCACCGTCCACGCCGGTGACACGCTCTGCGCGGAGAGCGAGGCCCTGTTCGTCGCCATCGACTTCCGCAAGGTGGCCGAGATGCAGGAGGTCCGCGACCGGGCCTTCGGCCCCCGGGCGACGGGCGAGCCCGGCGGCTGAGGTGGGGCGGCGGCCGTCCGGCGGGCCGGGGGTCGACGCTCAGCCCCGCCCCGCGACCGGCTCGCCGTGCAGGGCCGCCAGCAGCCCGTCGCCGAGCCGTCGGGCCACGAGCGGGCCCATGCCCAGCTCGACCAGCTCCTCGTGGGTGGCGGGGCGCCGCTCGGCGATGCGCTCGAGGAGCCGGTCGTCGACGACGGCCGCCGGCTCGACGCGGGCGCCCCGGGCGTGCTCGTCGCGCCAGGCCCGCAGGGCGGCGAGCACCGGCGAGGCCGGTGCCGCCCGCCGGCGGGCGAGCGTCGCCCGCTGCTCGGCTAGGCGGGCCCGCCAGTCGCCCGCCGGCTCGACGCGGGCGCCCCGGGCGCGCTCGTCGCGCCCGCGCTCGGCCAGCCCGGCCAGCCACGGCGTCAGGCGGCGCTGCACCGGCCGTCCCCCGATCACCCGGCTGGCCGCCCAGGTGCAGCGCAGCTCGTCCTCGGCCCGGGTCATCGCCACGTAGAGCAGGCGGGCCTCCTCGGCCCGCTGGGCCCGGGTGCGGGCGTGGGCGATGGGGACCAGGCCCTCCTCCAGACCGGCCAGGTGCACGACCGGCCACTCGAGGCCCTTGGCGGCGTGGAAGGTCGCGACCGTGACGGCGTCGCGGGGCTCGTCACCGCCCTCGGCCTGCAGCGTCGCCACCAGCCACGACACGAACGCGCCGGTCGTGGCGGTCGGGTCGAGCCGCAGGTGGTCGTCCGCCAGCTGCAGCACCGTGGCGACGTCGGCCGCGGCGGTGCCGTCGCCCGGCCGGTCGAGCTCGGTGGCCAGGGCCTCGAGGTCGGGCAGGCAGCGCGACAGCGGGCCGCCGGTCCGGCGCAGCAGGTCGAGCGCGGCGCGGCCGCCGGTCCGGTCGAGCAGCGCGCCGTCGCCTCGCACCCGGTGGGGGATCCCGGCAGCGCGGAGCGCCTCGACGACGAGCGGGATCTGCGCGTGGGTGCGGACGAGCACGGCCTGGCACGACCACGGCGACCGGGGCCGGCGGCAGTCGCGCACGGCCCGGGCGATCGCCACCGCCTCGTCCCGGTCGGTCGGGTGGCGCTCGAGGCGGACGGGCGGCCCGCCGGGGCGGGTGGCCCGGACCGGCCGGTCGGGCACGCCGGCCCGGCGCAGGACGTCACCGGCGGCGGCCAGGACCTCGGGGGTCGACCGGTAGTTCCCGTCCAGCGAGACGACCTCGGCCGTCGGGTAGAGGCGGCGGAAGTCCTCGAGGAACCCGGCATCGGCGCCGTTCCAGCCGTAGATGGCCTGGTGGGGGTCGCCGACCACGCACAGGTCGCAGCTCGACCCCCGCCACGCGTCGAGCAGGCGCAGCTGCAGCGGGTTGACGTCCTGGAACTCGTCGACGAACAGGTGGCGGAACCGCCACCGCTGGGCAGCGGCGAAGGCGGCGTCGGTCTCCAGCAGGTGGGCGCACAACCGCAGCAGGTCGTCGAAGTCGACCACCCGGGCCCGCCGCTTCTCCTCCTCGTAGGCCCGGTACAGCTCGGCGATCTGCTCGGCCGGGGCGGGTGTGCGCCGCCGGGCGGCGGCCGCCGCCCTCGGGTAGTCGTCGGGGCCCACCAGGCGGGCCTTGGCCCACTCGATCTCCCCGGCCAGCTGGGCGACGCTCACCCGGGTGCCCTCGACGAGCGGGCCGAGCAGCCGCGACTTGCGTGCGAGCAGGGCCGGCGGTCGCCGGCCCGCGTCGGCCCACCAGCCGCGCAGCTGGGCGTAGGCCACCCCGTGGAACGTGCCCGCGGCGACGCCGTCCCGGAGCCCGAGCGCCCGCAGCCGCTCGCGCAGCTCGCCCGCGGCACGTCGGGTGAAGGTCAGCGCCAGCACGTGGCTCTCCTCCGCGTCGCCGGTGGCGACGCGCCAGGCGATCCGCCGGGTCAGCACGCGGGTCTTGCCCGACCCCGCCGGCGCCAGGATGGCGAGCGGTCGGGCGGGCGAGGTCACCGCCCGTCGCTGCATCTCGTCGAGGTCGTCGAGCAGGTGATCCGCAGCCAACGAGGCAGAGCGTATTCCGCCACCTACGATCGCCGGCGTGATCGACCTGGACCCCGCCCGGTTCGAGGAGCTGGTGGCCGACGCGCTGGACAGCATCCCCGAGGCGCTGGCCCGCCGGATGGACAACGTGGCCGTCGTCGTCGAGGACGGCCACCCCGACGGCGAGCTCCTCGGCCGCTACGAGGGCGTGCCGCTGACCGAGCGCGACGCCTGGTACGGCACCGGCGGCCTGACGCTCCCGGACCGGATCACGATCTTCCGCCGGCCGATCTGCGCGGTGTGCGCCACCGAGGACGAGGTCGTCGAGCAGGTGCGGATCACCGTCGTGCACGAGGTGGCCCACCACTTCGGCATCGACGACGAGCGCCTCCACGAGCTGGGCTGGGCCTAGGGGCCAGGGCGCCCGGCCCGGCCCGTCGGGGTACGGGTACGCTGCGGGTGTGCCGTTCCCGAAGAAGCTCCTCCACGACGAGGAGGAGCTGGTCCTCGACCTCCATCCCCACTGGTGGTACCTGGCGCCGCAGCTGGCCGCGCTGCTGGCGTCGGTCGTGGTCGGTGGCGTGGTCATGGCCACGACGGACGCGGCGTGGGCGCAGATCCCGGCCGGGGTCCTCATCCTCATGTGCCTCGTGTGGTTCGGCGCCCGCTACGCCCGCTGGGTCACGACCCACTTCGTCGTCACGACCGACCGGCTGATCTACCGCCACGGCGTGCTCACCAAGCACGGCATCGAGATCCCGCTCGACCGGGTGAACACCGTGTTCTTCCGCCAGTCGCTGTTCGAGCGGCTCATCGGCTCGGGCGATCTGGTCATCGAGTCGGCCAGCGAGACCGGCCGCCAGGCGTTCAGCGACGTGCGCCGGCCCAACGCCGTGCAGAACGAGATCTACATCCAGATCGAGGCCAACGAGAACCGGAAGTTCGACCGGGTCGGGGCCTCGATGGGCGCCGACGACCCCCGCTCGTCGATCCCCGCCCAGATCCGCGAGCTCGACGAGTTGCGCAAGCAGGGTGTGCTCACCGAGGCCGAGTTCGCGGCGAAGAAGCGCCAGCTCCTCGACCGCATGTGAGCCCGCCGCCGGTGCCGCTCCGGGTCGTCAGCCTCGTCCCCTCGGTCACCGAGACGCTGCTGGCCTGGGGCGTCACGCCGGTCGCCTGCACCCGGTTCTGCGAGCAGCCCGACCTGCCGCACGTCGGCGGTACCAAGGACCCCGACGTCGCCGCCATACGCGACCTGGCGCCGGACCTCGTCGTCATGTGCGTCGAGGAGAACCGTCGGGAGGACGCCGACGCGCTGGCCGAGGCGGGGGTGCGCACCGCCGCCCTGTCGATCGACGGCGTGGCCGACGTCGGCCCCGCCCTGCGGATGCTGGCGGCGCTGGCCGGCGCCACCCCGCCGGCCGACGACCTCGACCGCCTCGACGCCCTCGCCGCCGGCGAGCTGGCCGGCCCCGTCGCCGGGCGCGGGCGTCCCCTGCGGGCCTTCGTCCCGATCTGGAAGCGGCCGTGGATGACGCTGTCGGGCGGCACCTACGGGTCGTCGCTGCTCGCCGCGGTGGGGGTGCACAACGTCTACGCCGACGCCGCGGACCGGTACCCGACGGTCACGCTGGAGGAGGTGCGGGAGCGGCGCCCGGACGTCGTGCTGGCGCCCAGCGAGCCCTACCCGTTCGGCGCGCGCCACGTCCCCCTGTTCGAGGACGTCGCCCCGGTCGTCCTGGTCGACGGGCGCGACCTGTTCTGGTGGGGTGCCCGGACCCCGGCGGCGCTGCGCCGGCTCGCCGACCGGCTCGCCGGCATCGACCCCCGCGGCTGAGCCCGGCCCCGGCGCAGCCGGTCAGCCCGTCGCCGTCAGCGACGCCCCGGCCGCCGGCCGTCCCCGCCAGACGACCGGACCGCTGATCCGGGTCTTCGGCCGGCAGAGCACGATGACGCAGCCGCCGAAGCCGGCGCCCGTGACCCGCGCACCGTAGACGCCCGGGACACCCCGGGCGGCGGCCACGATCTCGTCGAGCGCAGGCGTGCTGACCTCGAAGTCGTCGCGCATGCTGGCGTGGCTCGCGACGAGCAGCTCGCCGGCGTACGACAGCTGGCCGGTCGCCAGCGCCCGGGCCACGGCGTCGACCCGCTCGTTCTCGGTGATGACGTGCCGGGCGCGGCGGCGCAGCACCGGGTCCTCGATGGCCTCGGCGTCGAGGGGCGAGGCGTCCCGCAGCCGGCGCCCGAGGGCCTGCTCGGCCGCCTCGCACTCCTGGCGGCGCCGGGCGTAGGCCGAGGCGGCCAGCTCGCGGTGCTCCCCGGACTGGATGACGACGATCTCGGCGTCCTCGGGGAACGGGACGTGCTCGATGGACAGCGTGTCGCAGTCGATGCGCAGGGCCATGCCCTCGACCGCCGCCAGCGCCACGAGCTGGTCCATGATCCCGCAGGGCACACCGACGGCCCGCTGCTCGGCCCGCTGGCAGGCCTTCGCCGCGGCGACCGGGTCGAGCCGGTCGGCGCCGAGCGCCGTGGCGAGCGCGACCTCGAGCGCGGCGGAGGACGCCAGCCCGCTGCCGGGCGGCAGGGTCGAGTGGACCATGCCGACGAGCCCGTCGTCCGGCTCGACCTCGTCGACGACGGCGGCGACGTAGCGGCCCCACGGGGGCTCGACCGCCGAGGGGTCGGGCACACCGGTGACCGGCACCTCGGCGACGCCCTCGAACCGGTCCGAGCCGAGCATGACCCAGTTGCCGCCACGGTCGCCGGTGATCTCGATGCCGAGGCCGATCGCCATCGGCAGCACCAGGCCGCCCATGTAGTCGGTGTGGTCACCGATGAGGTTGACGCGCCCGGGCGCCCATGCTCGCAGTCCCATTCACGCTCCTCGCAGTGCCGACGCGGCGTCCTCGGGGACGACCGGGTTCGTGTACTGGCCGCTGCCCAGCTCGGCCGCGGCGACGTAGCGTTGCACGCCCGGCCCCCGCATCGGGGACACGACGTGGACGTGCAGGTGGGCCTCGGGCCACGGCGCCCCGTCGGTGGGCCGCTGGTGGACCCACAGCATGTAGGGGAGGGGCGCGCCGAACAGCCGGTCGAGCCGGCCGAGCACGTCGACGAGCAGGGCGGCCAGCCCGTCGCGGCCCGCGCCGTCGAGGCCGGGGAGGTCGGGGCGGTGCGCCTCGGGTGCCAGCAGCAGCGCGTAGGGCCACGCGCTGGCGTGCGGGACCCACGCCCGCCATCCGGGCGCGGTGGCGACGAGCAGGGCGGGGTCGGGGGCGGGGCAGAGCGGGCAGCCGTGCCGGCCCGCCCGCCGCAGCTCGGTCACCGGCACGTCGGGCACGTGGTCGTAGGCGTAGATCTGCCCGTGGGGGTGGTCGATGGTGGCACCGACCTCCGGGCCCCGGTTCTCGAACACCAGGACGTAGCCGACGTCCGGGCGCCCGCCCAGCGCGGCGGTGCGCTCGGCCCACAGGTCGACCACCTTGCGGGCGCCGTCGAGGCCGAGGTCGGGGAAGGTCGCCTCGTGGTCGGGCGTGTAGAGCACGACCTCGCAGCGGCCGTCGGGCATCGCCGGCCAGCGGTTGGGGAAGGCCTTGACGTCGTAGGGCTCGGGCGCCTCGACGCCGCCCACGCAGAAGGGGCACCCGTCCGCCGGTCGGTTGGGCCGGTGCTGGCGGCCGGCGGCCACCACGACGGTGGCGCCGGAGAGCTCGTCGGTGCGGACGTCGGGCTCGGTCATGGCTCGGGTCGTCACGTGGTCGCCGACTCGGCGGCGGGGCGCGGGGGCGCAAGCTAGCGGCCGGGCGTCGCGGTGGGCAGGTCCGGGCCGCTTGACCGTTCGGTCAAGACCGAACACCATGGCCGCCATGCCGATCGCGCGGGCCAACGGCATCGACATCGCCTACGACACCCTCGGCGACCCCGCCGACCCGACCGTGCTGCTGGTGCACGGCCTCGGCTGCCAGCTCATCGAGTGGGACGACGAGTTCTGCCGCGCGATCGCGGACCGCGGCTTCCACGTCGTCCGGTTCGACAACCGTGACGTGGGCGAGTCCACCCGCTTCGACGAGCCCGTCGACGTCATGGCCGTCATCGCCGCCGCCGGCGCGGGGGAGGCCCCGCAGGTCCCCTACCTGCTGTCCGACATGGCGGCCGACGCCGTCGGCCTGCTCGACCACCTCGGCATCGAGCGGGCGCACGTCTTCGGCGTCTCCATGGGCGGCATGATCGTGCAGACGATGGCGATCGAGCACGGTGCCCGCCTGCGGTCGATGACCTCGGTCATGTCGACGACCGGCGACCCCGACGTCGGCATGCCCACCGGCGACGCGATGTCAACGCTGCTGTCGCCCCCGCCGCGGACCCGCGAGGAGCTGCAGGACGCGGCGGTCCGCAACGCCGGCGTGTGGGGCAGCCCGGGCCTCTACGACGAGGCCCGCCTGCGCGAGGTCGCCGGGCGGAAGTGGGACCGGGGCTACGACCCCCAGGGCACCGCCCGCCAGCTGGCCGCCATCCTGGCCTCGGGCAGCCGGTCAGCCGGCCTCGCCACCGTCGACGTGCCGACGCTGGTCGTCCACGGCACGGTCGACAAGCTCGTGCAACCCTCGGGCGGCGAGCGCACCGCCGAGGTCGTGCCGGACGCGAAGCTGCTGATGATCGAGGGCATGGGCCACGACCTGCCCGAGCCGCTGTGGGGGCGGATCGTCGACGTGTTCGTGGCCCACGCCACCGAGCACACCTGAGGCCCGCAGCCGGGCCCCGCGACGACCACAGGAGCACGATGGGACCTCTCGCCGGAACCACCGTCATCGAGATCGCCGGCATCGGGCCGGGGCCCTTCTGCGGGATGATGCTGGCGGACATGGGGGCCGACGTCATCCGCATCGATCGGGCGGGTTCGGTGCAGGGCGGTGACCCCGAGCGGCCGCCCGCCGACCTGCTGGCCCGGGGCCGACGGTCCATCGGCGTCGACCTCAAGAACCCCGAGGGGGTCGAGGTCGTGCTGCGCCTGGTCGAGCGGGCCGACGCGCTCATCGAGGGGTTCCGGCCCGGCGTCACCGAGCGGCTGGGCATCGGCCCCGACGAGTGCCTGGCCCGCAACCCCCGCCTCGTCTACGGGCGCATGACCGGTTGGGGGCAGGACGGCCCGCTGGCCTCGGCCGCCGGGCACGACATCAACTACATCGCGCTGGCCGGCGCCCTCGAGCCGATCGGGCGGCGCGGCGAGGCCCCGGTGCCGCCGCTCAACCTGGTGGGCGACTTCGGCGGCGGGGGCATGCTGCTCGCGTTCGGCATCGTCTGCGGGCTGCTCGAGGCCCAGCGGTCCGGCAAGGGCCAGGTCATCGACGCCGCCATGGTCGACGGCGCCGCCACGCTCATGACCATGACCCACGCCTTCCGGGCGATGGGGATCTGGAACGACGAGCGCGGCACCAACATGCTCGACACGGGCGCCCACTACTACGACGTGTACGAGACGGCCGACGGGAAGTACGTCTCGATCGGGTCGATCGAGCCGCAGTTCTACGCCGAGCTGCTGCGCATCCTCGGCCTCGCGGACGAGGAGCTCCCGTGGCAGCAGGACCGGACGCAGTGGCCGGCGCTGAAGGAGCGGTTCGCCGAGATCTTCCGCACCAAGACCCGGGACGAGTGGTGCGAGCTGATGGAGGGCACCGACGTCTGCTTCGCCCCGGTGCTGTCCATCCCGGAGGCGATCGAGCACCCCCACAACAAGGCCCGGGGCACGTTCGTCGAGGTGGCCGGCATCACCCAACCCGGTCCCGCACCCCGGTTCAGCCGCACGCCCGGCGAGATCCGGCGGCCGCCGGCCCACCCCGGCCAGCACACCGACGAGGTGCTGCGCGAGGCCGGCTACGACGACGACGGCATCGCCAAGCTGCGGTCCGCCGGGGCCGTCGCCTAGGCGCCGCGCCGGTCGAGCGCCTCGATCAGCTCGGGCCGCAGCTCGTCCAGCGAGCCCAGGCGCACGTCGGCCAGCGCCAGCGCGTCGGGCGCCGGCGGGTAGTCGCGGTTCGGCAGCGCCACCACCCGCATGCCCGCCGCGGCCGCCGATCGCAGCCCGTTGGTCGAGTCCTCGACCGCGACGCAGGCCTCCGAGGCCACGCCCAGTCGCCGCGCCGCCTCGAGGTAGACGTCCGGCGCCGGCTTGCCCCTGGCCACCTCCTCGGACGACACGGTGACGGCGAACTCCCCGGCGAGGCCGGCGAGGTCGAGCACCAGGTCGATGACCGGCCGGTTCGACGACGAGGCCAGACCCAGCGGCCAGCGGGCCCCCAGCGCCCGTACGGCCTCGACCGCGCCGGGCAGGAGCGGGAGGTGCCGCCGGTAGCCGGCGACGAGCCGCTCGACGACCTCCCGGGAGATGTCCTCGGGCGCCATGTCGACGCCCAGCTCGTCGCGCAGGTAGCGCGACCACTCCGGCGAGCTCATGCCCATCATCGCCCGCTGTGCCTCGGGCCGCCACCGCCCGCCCCGCTCGCGCACGAGGGCCCGCCGGGCGTCGTCCCAGGCCCGCTCCGAGTCGACGAGCACGCCGTCGAGGTCGAAGACCACCGCGTCCACCATCACCCGATCGTGCCCCACGCGCCGGGCTCCCCGGGGGACCGGGTCGCTCGGGACCGGCTCAGGCGGTCAGCGGCGCGGCCGGCGGGGGCTCGGGCGTGCGGCTCCGGCGGTCGACGCGGCCGTCGACGTGGCGGGCGAAGCGGGGCTCGTCCGGGCCGTGGACGGGATCGTCCCGGTCCCACGGCCAGCCGCCGAACCGGGTGCGCTGGTAGTCGGCGAACGCCTGCCGGAGGCCGGCCTCGTCGTTCATGACGAACGGGCCGTACCGGGCGACCGGCTCGCCGATGGGCCGGTCCTGCAGCAGCAGCGCCTGGGCGCCACCGTCGCCCGCGGCGAGGTCGAGCGCGGCGGTGGGCGCGACGAGCGCCCCGTGGCCGGCCTCGACCGCCTGCCCGTCGACGGACAGCCACGAGCCCTCGAAGACGTAGAGGACCCGGCGGGTGGCGGGCCCCGCCGCCGGCGGCAGCGTCCAGCGGGCACCGGGGTCGAGGGCCAGGTGCCAGAGCGCCACGTCCGCCTCCGGGCGCGAGGCCCACGACCGGGGCGGGGGCGGCGGGGTCTGTGACCGGCGAGCTCGCCGGCGATCACGACGACCTCGGTCGTGCGACCCTCGGCGTCGACCGTCACCAGACGGGGCGTCTCCTCGGCCCACAGCATCGTGAAGTGGGGCTCGGCGAGCTTGTCGACGGCGGGCAGGTTCAGCCAGATCTGGAACAGCTCCAGCGGGTTGGGGCGGTCGTGCTCGAGCAGCGGGAACATCTCGGCGTGGACGACGCCGGCCCCGGCGGTGAGCCACTGCGTGTCGCCCCGCCCGTAGCGGGCCGCGGCGCCGAGCGAGTCGGCGTGGTCGACGAGCCCGGCCCGGACGTAGGTGATCGTCTCGAAGCCCCGGTGCGGGTGCCCGGGGAACCCGGGCACGGTCGTGCCGTGGTACATGCTCCAGCCGTCGGTGCCGCTGAAGTCGTGGCCGAGGGCGCGGCCGGTGAGGGGCGCGTCGGGGCCGAGCTCCGCGTTCCCGCTCGGGTAGGCGTCACGGTGGTGCATGACGAAGAGGAACGGGTCGAGCGTCTGCCACGGCGTCGACAGGGGGAAGGCCTGCAGCACCCGGTCGGCCATGCCGGCACCCTACCGGCCGGCCGGAAGCTTGCACGTGCAAGCAGCGGAACCCGTGGGCCGGCGGCCGGGCCCGCGTGCTAGGAGAAGCGACGTGCCGACGTTGGTCGCCTTCCACGCCCACCCCGACGACGAGTGCCTCACCACCGGCGGCACGCTCGCCCGGGCCGTCGACGAGGGCCACCGCGTCGTCCTCGTCTACGCCACCCGGGGCGAGGTGGGGGAGGTGCCCGACGGTCTGCTCGCGCCGGGCGAGCGCCTCGTCGACCGGCGGGTCGCCGAGGTGACCCGGGCCGCGGAGGCCCTCGGCGCCCACCGCGTCGAGTTCCTCGGCTACCGCGACTCGGGGATGGCGGGCACGCCGGACAACGACCACCCCGACGCCTTCTGCCGGGCCGACGTCGGGGCCGCGGCCGAGCAGCTGGCCGTGCTCCTGCGCGAGGAGGCCGCCGACGTGCTGCTGGTCTACGACGAGAACGGCAACTACGGGCACCCCGACCACGTCCAGGTCCACCGGGTCGGCGTGGCCGCGGCCGCACTGGCGGGCACGCCGCAGGTGCTCGAGGCCACCGTCAGCCGCGAGGCGGTGCGCGACTTCATGGCCCGGGCCGTGGCCGCCGGCCTGATGCCGGCCGAGGAGGTGCCCGACCTCGACGACCCCGGCGAGGCCCTCGGCGTGCCCGACGTGCTGATCACCACCCGCGTCGACGTGCGTCCCTGGGCGGCGCGGAAGCGGGCGGCCATGGCGGCCCACGAGAGCCAGATCGGCGACCTGGGGCCGTTCCTCGAGCTGCCGCCGGAGGTGTTCCGGGAGGCGATGGGCACCGAGTGGTTCATCCGCCGGGGCGCCCCGCCGGGCCACCGGGACGACGACGTCTTCGCGGGGCTCGACCGCCGGGCCGGCTGACGCCCCGCCGCCACGCCGAGCGCGCCCCGATGCCGTGGCGCGCGGCCTGCTGGGCTACGTTCGCCCGGCGTCGGCCGACGGACACGGGAGGAGCGGTGTGGCGGTGACGGGGACGAGCGGTCCGCTCGAGCACCTGGCTCGGGTCGCACGGGCGATCGAGTGGCTGTTCGTGCGGGTCGGGCTGGCCGTGCTGGCGATCGGCGTGGCCACGTTCCTGGTCGTCGTGCCGCCGCTCGCCGACCTCGGTGCGGCGGGTGTCGTCGTCGCGCTGCTGCTCGGTGCCCTCGTCGTCGGCCCGCCGGTGCGGGTGGCCCGCTACGGCCGCCGGGTCGGGGCGGCCTTCGGCGACCCGGCCCGCGTGCACGACGTCCTCCTCGCCGTGCCCGGCGCCATCACCGACATGGTGTCCCGGCTGTCGGCCATCGAGCCGCCCCGGGGTCGGGGCGTCCGCCGGCTGGTGACCGCCTGGCGGGCGGTCGGGCAGGTCCGCGCCGCGTTCCGGACCGTGCCGCTGCGTGAGCGGGCCGAGGAGCTGCTGCACCCGGTCGACCACCAGGTGGTCCTCCGGACGCTCGCCGCCCTGTGGCTGTGCCTCGCCATCGCGGTGGTGGGGTCGCTCACCGTTCTGTCCTGGCTGGGCGAGCGGCTCCTCGGCTGAGCCGGCGCACCCGCCGGCCGGCGGACGGGGCCCGGGCGGCTGGACCGGTGCATTGGTGGGGGAGGGGGGTGGCGCGGGCATGATGGCCTTCGTGACCGTCATCAAGATCAACGCCATCACCGTGCCCGAGGGTTCGGGCGACGAGCTCGCGAGGCGCTTCGCGGCGCGGGCGGGGGCCGTGGACGACCAGGACGGCTTCGAGGGCTTCGAGCTGCTCCGCCCGACCGACGGCCGGACCACCTGGCTGGTCGTCACCCGGTGGCGCGACGAGGAGGCCTTCCAGGCCTGGGTGAACAGCCCCGCCTTCGCGCACGGGCACCAGGGCGCCGACGCACCGCACCCCCAGGGCGGCCCGGTGTCGGTGTCCAGCGAGCTGTGGTCGTACGAGGTGGCGACCGGCTCGTCCGGCCAGGGCTGAGGCGAGACGCCGCGGGTGGCGCTGCGGGAGGTCCACGCGGTCGTCGCGTGGGTGGTCGTCGTCGCCAACGCGCTGGCCGGGCTGTGGGCGCTGGGGGCCCACTGGCTCGAAGCGCTGCGACGGCGGGAGCTGTGGTGGTTCACGATCGCCGCCGAGCTCACCATCGTCGCCCAGGTGGTCCTCGGCGTACTGCTCGTCACCGTCGAGGACCGCGAGGTCCCCGACTTCCACGCCTTCTACGGGTTCGTGGCGCTGGCGTCGGTCGGCATCATCTACAGCTACCGCCAGCAGCTGGCGGCACACCGCTACCTGCTCTACGGGCTGGGCGGGCTGTTCCTGATGGGCCTCGGCATCCGTGCCATGGTGATCGGCCCGACCGGCTGAGCGGTCGGGCCGCGGTCACAGGTGGACGACGGGGCAGGTGAGCGTCCGGGTGATGCCCTCGATCATCTGCACCCGGCTGACGACCATCTTGCCGAGGTCGTCGACCGTCTCGGACTCGGCCTTGGCCACGACGTCGTAGGGACCGGTGACGTCGTCGGCCTCGACGACGCCCTCGATGCCCCGGACCTGCTCGGCCACCTGGGCCGCCTTGCCCACCTCGGTCTGGATGAGGATGTATGCGCTGACGGTCATCCTCGGGCTCCCCTCACACGGTTCCGGCCACGGATCGTAGTGGCTGCACGGTCCACGTCGAGATGCCGGGCCCCGGGGGAGGGGGCTCCGGGTCGCGGCGCCGACCGCGGCGCCCCCGGCGTCGACGTGGGCGGGCCGCGGTGCGACGATGTCGCCATGGCGGCACCGCCCTACACCCGAGGCCTGCACGAGATCGGCGAGGGCGTCTTCGCCTGGCTGCAACCGGACGGCAGCTGGGGGTGGAGCAACGCCGGTCTCGTCGTCGACAGCGGTGCCTCGCTGCTCGTCGACACGCTCTACGACCTGCGCACGACCGGCGAGATGCTCGACGCCATGCGGCGGGCCACCGCCGCGGCGGCGACCATCGACACCGTCGTGAACACCCACGCCAACGGCGACCACTGCTGGGGCAACCAGCTCGTGCCTGACGCCCGCATCGTCGCCTCGCGTGCCTGCGCCGAGGAGATGCTCGAGCTGCCGCCGGCCCTGCTGGCCGACCTCGTGGCCGCCCCGCCGGAGGGCCCGACCGGCGAGCTGCTGCGGCGCATGTTCGGCGCCTTCGACTTCCGGGGCATCGAGCTCGTGCCGCCCACCGAGACCTTCGAGGGTGAGCTGACCCTCCACGTCGGCGACCGCGAGGTGCGCCTGATCGAGGTCGGCCCCGCCCACACCCGGGGCGACGTCGTCGTGCACCTCCCCGCCGAGCGCGTCGTCTTCACCGGCGACATCCTCTTCAACGGCGGTCACCCCATCGTCTGGGCGGGCCCCGTCGACAACTGGGTCGCCGCCTGCGAGCGGGTCATCGACCTGGCCCCCGACACCGTGGTGCCCGGCCACGGCCCGGTGTGCACGACCGCCGAGGTGGCGCACCAGCGCGACTACCTGCGTTTCGTCCAGCGGGAGGCCGGGGCGCGCGCGGCGGCGGGCATGTCGCCGCTGGAGGCCGCGCGCGACATCGACCTCGGCGAGTACGCGGACCTCGGCGAGCGCGAGCGGTTCGTGGCCAACGTCGTCGCGGTCTACCGCGACCTGGGCCACGACGTCGCGGCCGACGCCCCGTCGCTGCTCGCCGAGATGGCCGCCTACGGCGCCGGCTGAACGGGTCCGACGCGCCGGTGCCGCCCCGGAGGGCGGCACCGCGACGGCTCGCCGGTGGCCGGCGACGGGTCAGCCGCCCGCCGCCAGGCGCTTCTCGAGCTCGGTGAGCTGCTCGCGCAGGCGGGCCGGCACCGTCTCGCCGATGAAGCGGTAGTGCTCCTCGATCTGCGGCAGCTCGGCACGCCAGGACTCGGGGTCGACCTCGAGCAGCTTGGCCATCGTCTGCTCGTCGACGTCGAGGCCGCTCGTGTCGACGGCGCCCGGCGCCGGGACCCGGCCGATCGGCGTGTCGACCGCCTCGGCCGTGCCCTCGAGGCGCTCGATGATCCACTTCAGCACCCGGCTGTTCTCGCCGAAGCCCGGCCAGAGGAACGAGCCGTCCTCGTCGCGCCGGAACCAGTTGACGAGGTACAGCCGCGGCAGCTTGTCGGGGTCGGTCGCCTTGCCG
>DATGPY010000287.1:0-5613 GCA_035304465.1 Acidimicrobiales bacterium
CATGCAGAAGAGGTGGTCGTCGTACTCGGTGATCGTCTTGCCCGGCCAGTGGCGGTAGACGTCGCCGACCTCGAAGTCCTCGTAGTGACGGCCGAAGGGGCGGTCGATCGTTGCCATGGGCACCACGGTACGGAGCGGTCCCGCCGCCGAGCCAGACGGTCCGGCCGGGCCCCGACGCGGCCCGGAGGTCCGCGCCGCGGGGCACCCCGCCGTCTGCCACGATGCTCGCCGCCCGAGCCGGCACCCCGAGGACGGAGCAGATGCGCACCACCCGCCGACCCGCCCGCCCCGGCCGCCGCGCGGTCGCCCGGGCCACCCTCGCCCTCCTGCTGACCGGCGCCGCCTGCGCCAGCGAGGCCGACGACGCCGCCGACCTGGTGGTCGACATCCCCGGCGGCGACCGCGCCGCCTTCGTCCGGGAGGCCAGCCAGCGGACGGCCGAGACGAGCTACCGGATCGAGATGCGGATCTCGGCGACCGGCGAGGTCGACGACGACTCGCCGGTGACGGCCCGGGGCGCGACCGACGGCAGCTCGTGGTACCTGTCGATGGACCTCGGCGTCATGGCCGAGGCGATGGCCGAGGCGTTCGGACCGATCCCGCCCGGCGAGCTCGACGGGCTGGACGCCACCGTCGAGATGGCCGTCGTCGCCGACTCGCTCTACTTCCGCATGCCGGGGGCCGCCGAGCTCGCCGCCGACGCCGGGCCGTCCGAGGCGATCCAGGTCCTCGCGACGCTCGGCGACAGCTGGGGCGTCGTCGACCTCGCCGCCCTGCGGGACGCCCTGCCCGCCGACCGGGCGGTCGAGGTCGCGGAGATCGCCGGACAGAGCGGGCCCGACACGCAGGCGCTGGTCGAGGCGCTCCAGGAGGTCGCCGGGGTCGAGGACCTCGGCACCGCCAGGGTCCGGGGCGAGCCGGCCCGCGGCCTGGCCGCCCGGCTGAGCTTCGCCGAGCTCCTCGAGATCGAGGGCACGGACCCCGAGGCCTTCGCCGAGCGCCTCCACGGCGAGGACGCCGAGGAGGCCCTGGCCGCCATGCGGGAGGTGACGGCGCCGGTCGAGGTGTGGATCGACGAGGACGGCTACCTGGTCCGCACGTCCTACTCGCTCTCGGCCGAGGAGCTCGCGGAGGCCCGGGGCGGGGAGCTGCCCCCGGGGTGCCGGCGCTCACGTTCTCCTACGCGATCGACATCTTCGACCACGGCGAGGCCACGGTCGACTTCGAGCCGCCCGCCGACGCCGTCGACCTGACCGACTCCTTCGTCCCGGCGTTCGACCGGTAGCCGGGCACGGCCGGCCCGCCGGTCCGGGGGCGGACCGGGGTCATCCCCGATGCGCGGCGGCGCGCCCTCTGCCACGATGCCCGCCGCCGAGCCGTCGCAGAGGAAGGACACGATGCACGCGACACGCCGACCCGCCCGTCCCGGCCGCCGAGCCCTCGGCGCCGCCACCCTCGCCCTGCTGCTCGCCGGCGCCGCCTGCGCCAGCGAGGCCGACGACGCCGCCGACGTGCGGGTCGACGTCCCCGGCGGGGACCCCGTCGCGTTCCTGCAGGAGGCGGGCCGGCAGACCTCCGAGGGCAGCTACCGCATGGAGCTTCGGCTGTCGATGTCCGACGGGGTCGACGACGACTCGACGGTCGTCGCCAGCGGCGTGGTCGACGGCGCCGACGCCCACGTCGAGCTCGACCTGGGCGCCATGTTCGACGAGATGCTCTCCGAGGTGCCCGGCGGGGGCTTGGGGATGCCACCGGAGGTGGAGGACCTCCTGAGCGCGGACATGGAGTACGTCCTCCTCGGCGACGAGCTCTACCTGCGGGCGCCGATCTTCGCCGAGATCGCCGCCCGGCTCCCGATCGACGACCTCGCCGGCTTCGAGGCGCTGCGGGACCACTGGGGCGTCATCGACGTGTCGGCCCTGGAGGACGCGCTCCCCTCCGAGATCGCGGCGCAGATCGCCGGCCAGAGCGGCCCCGACCCGCAGGCGCTGGTCGAGGTCGTGCAGGGCGCGGACGACGTCGACGACCTCGGCACCGGCCGGGTCCGGGGCACGTCCGCCCACGGCCTGGCCGCCGAGGTCAGCATGGCCGACCTGCTGGAGGCCCACGGCACCGATCCCGAGGCGTTCGCCGGGGCCGGCGTCGGCCGGGACGCCGAGGAGGCCGTCGCCGTCGTGGCGGAGCTCGCCGTGCCCGTCGAGGTCTGGATCGACGGCCAGGGCTACCTCGTCCGGATGTCCTACACGTTCTCCGTCTCGGAGGTCGCCGAGGCCATGGGTGAGCCGTGGCCCGCCGGCATGCCGGACATCGCCTTCTCCTACGCCGTCGACATGTTCGACCACGGCGAGGCGGCGATCGACTTCGACCCTCCCGCCGACGCCGTCGACGTCACCGAGGCCTACGCCGCCCTGATGGAGCTGTAGCCGGGCACGCGCCGGATGTGGGCCGGTCGGCGGGCGGCGGTCTAGTTTTCGGCGCCATGAGCGCCCCCGACCTCAAGGCCGCCGCGTCCGCCGTCGAGACCGCCCGCGCCGTCGTCCAGCAGGGCTGGGCCCACCTCGCCGCCGCCGGCTCCGTCGACGACGACCAGGTCGTCGCCTACGACCTGGCCCACGCCGCCGCCGCCGTCGAGACCGCCCGGACCATGCTCGACTACGGCGCCAAGGGCGACGAGGAGGCCCGGGTCACCACGGCCTTCACCGCCGAGGCGATCGCCGAGGTCGCCGCCAAGCTCTACGGCCGCGAGGAGGCCTGGGGCGTCGAGCCGGGGGCGCTCGACGGCGTGCGCGAGTTCATCGCCGCCCACCGCGACCCGGCGTTCCTGGCCTCCATCGAGGGCCCCGGCCCCCGCCACCTCGACGACGAGTTCGAGATGGTGCAGGACACGTTCCGACGGTTCGCCGAGGACAAGATCCGTCCGGTCGCCGAGCACGTCCACCGGCACAACACCGACATCCCCGAGGAGATCATCGCCGGGCTGGCCGAGCTCGGCGCCTTCGGCCTGTCGGTCCCCGAGGAGTACGGCGGGTTCGCCGCCGGCGGCGAGAGCGACTACATGGGCATGGTCGTCGCCACCGAGGAGCTGTCCCGGGGCTCGCTCGGCGTCGGCGGTTCGCTGATCACCCGGCCCGAGATCCTCACCCGCGCCCTGGTCAAGGGCGGCACCGAGGAGCAGAAGCAGCACTGGCTGCCCCGCCTGGCCAGCGCCGAGGAGATGGCCGCCGTCGCGGTCACCGAGCCCGACTACGGCTCGGACGTGGCGGGCATCAAGGTCACCGCCACCCGCACCGACGGCGGCTGGCTGATCAACGGCGTCAAGACCTGGTGCACCTTCGGTGCCCGCGCCACCGTGCTCATGCTGCTCGCCCGCACCGATCCCGACCGCTCGAAGGCCCACCGGGGGCTGTCGCTGTTCGTCGTGCCCAAGCCCGTCGCCGACGGCGAGGGCTTCCAGCTGACGCAGGAGGCCGGGGCCGACGGCGGCGCGCCGGGCGGCGGCCGCATGGAGGGCCGTCCGATCGACACGATCGGCTACCGGGGCATGCACTCCTACGAGATCGCCTTCGACGACTGGTTCGTGGCCGACGCCAACCTGGTCGGCGGCGAGGAGGGTCTCGGCAAGGGCTTCTACCTGCAGATGGCCGGCTTCGAGAACGGCCGGCTGCAGACCGCGGCCCGGGCCATCGGCGTCATGCAGGCCGCCTACGAGGCCGCTCGCGACTACGCCCAGGAGCGCGTGGTCTTCGGGCAGCCCATCGCCGAGTACCAGCTCACCAAGGCCAAGCTGGCCAAGATGGCCGTCACCATCCAGGCGGCCCGCCAGTTCGCCTACGCCGTGGCCCGCATGATGGCCAAGGGCGAGGGGTCGATGGAGGCGGCCATGGTCAAGGCCTACGTCTGCAAGGCCGCCGAGTGGGTCACCCGGGAGGCCATGCAGATCCACGGCGGCTACGGCTACGCCGAGGAGTACGCCGTGAGCCGGTACTTCGTCGACGCCCGGGTGCTGTCGATCTTCGAGGGCGCCGACGAGACGCTGTGCCTGAAGGTCATCGCCCGGCGACTCGCCCAGCAGGCGGCGGGGTGAGGCCGTGAGCGAGCCCACCGCGCTCCAGCCGTTCCCCGAGGACTGGGAGCGCGCGCTGGCCGTCGTCCCCCACCCCGACGACCTCGAGTACGGCGGGGCGGCGGCGGTGGCGGCGTGGACGCGGGCGGGCAAGCACGTGGCCTACCTGCTGCTCACCCGGGGCGAGGCCGGCATCGACTCGATGCCGCCCGAGGAGTGCGCCCGGGTGCGCACGGCCGAACAGGTCGAGAGCGCCGCGGTGGTCGGGGTCACCGACGTCGAGTTCCTCGACCACCGCGACGGCATGCTCACCTACGGCCTGGACCTGCGACGGGACATCGCGGCGGCGATCCGGCGCCACCGGCCCGAGCTGGTGGTCACGATCAACCACCGGGAGACCTTCGGGGGCACGTTCCTGAACATGGCCGACCACCGGATCGCCGGCCAGGCCACCATCGACGCCGTGCGGGACGCCGGCAACCGCTGGGTGTTCCCCGAGCTGCTGGAGACCGGCCTCGAGCCGTGGGACGGCGTGCGGCACCTCGCGGTCATCGCCTCGCCGCAGCCGACCCACGCCGTCGACGTGACCGACACCTTCGACCTCGGCGTGGAGTCGCTGCGCCGCCACGCCGCCTACCTGGCCGGCCTGGGCGACCCCGACCCCGAGGCGTTCCTGCGGGCCAACGCCGAGGCGACCGCCGAGCGCTTCGACGGCCGGCTCGGCGTGGCCTTCGAGCTGCTCGGCATCTGACGGCGCCGGCGCGGGTGCCCTAGCGTCCCCGCCGATGGAGGACTTCGCGGGGAAGGTGGCGGTCGTCACCGGCGCGGCGTCGGGCATCGGCCTGGCGCTCGCCCGCCGGTGCGCCGAGGAGGGGATGCGGGTGGCGCTGGCCGACGTCGAGGCCGGTCCGCTGGAGCAGGCGGCGGCCGAGCTGGCCGGCGCCCACGGTGAGGACCGGGTGCTGGCCGTGCCGACCGACGTGCGCGACGAGACCGCCGTGGCGGCGCTGGCCGACGCGGTGTTCGACCGCTTCGGCACCGCCCACCTGGTGTGCAACAACGCGGGCGTCGGCGTCGGCGGGCTGACCTGGACCGTGCCGGCCGACCGGTGGCGCTGGATCGTGGAGGTCAACCTGCTCGGCGTGGCCCACGGCATCCGGGCCTTCGTGCCCCGCCTGATCGAGCAGGGCGAGGGCCACGTCGTGAACACCGCCTCGGCGGCCGGCCTGGTCACCGGGCCGGGGATGGCCCCCTACTTCGCGACCAAGCATGCCGTGGTGGCGCTGTCCGAGTCCCTGCACTTCGACCTGCAGCTCGTCGGCGCGCCGGTCGGCGTGTCGGTGCTGTGCCCGGAGTGGGTGCGGACCCGCATCGCGGAGTCCGAGCGCAACCGGCCGGCGGACGTCTCGGCCGTCGACCTGGCCGGCAACCCGGTCGACCCCGAGGCCGCACCGGACCGGAGCGGCGGGGCGAGCATCGTCCAGGGCCTGGTCGAGGGCGGCATCGACCCCGCCGAGGTGGCGGACGCGGTGCTCGACGGCGTGCGCCGG
>DATGPY010000288.1:0-16605 GCA_035304465.1 Acidimicrobiales bacterium
CGATGAAGCGCTCGTAGTGCCCGAGGTCGAGGTCGGTCTCGCCGCCGTCGTCGGTGACGAACACCTCTCCGTGCTCGAACGGGTTCATCGTCCCCGGGTCGACGTTGATGTAGGGGTCGAGCTTCTGCATGGTCACGCGCAAGCCGCGTGCCTTGAGGAGCCGACCGAGCGACGACGCGGAGATGCCCTTGCCGAGGGAGCTGGCCACCCCGCCCGTGACGAAGATGTGTTTTGTCACGGGAGCACAGCCTAACCCCGACGCCCCCGGGTGAACGCGGATCGTCGCCGGAGATCACACCGCTCGGCGCGCCGGGCCCCGGTCAGGGCAGGCGACCCCAGCGGTCCAGCGCCCGCAACGGCGGCACCGCGGCGATGACCCGGCTGAACGACACCCTCTCGCTGACCAGGTTCAACAGCGCCACGACGACCAGGGCGACCGTCCGGGCGGCCGGCCCGCACGCCACGACGACACCGAGGCCGAGCACTGCGCCGAGCACGTTGGCGCCGGCGTCGCCGAGCATGAGCCGCTCACCGAGGTCGGCCGGCAGCAGCCCCGCGCCGGCGCCGACCGCCAGCGCGACGCCGGCGAGCTCGGGCTCGGCGCCCACGGCCACGACGAGCGCCACGAGCGCGACCAGCGCCACCTTGGTGGTGCGGCCCGGCGCCCGGTCGAACAGGTTGCCGAGGTTGGCGGCCAGCGCCACCAGTGCCCCGTCGGCCAGCAGGCGGCCCACGCCGGCCCCGGGGCGCGCGGCGTGCACCGCCACGACGCCCACGGCGGCGCCACCGAACAGCTTGACCGAACCGGTCGTCAACCGCCCCCGGCCGAGCGCCCGCAGGTGGCCGCGGAAGCCCCCGCTCTCCCCCGCGCCGCCCAGGTCGTCGAGCAGGCCGAGGGCGGCGAAGCCCAGCGCGGCGACCGTCGCCAGCCGTAGGCCGGCCACCGCGGCCGCGTCGGGCTCGGCCCCGGCGGCGAGGGCCACCGCGACCGCCGCGTCGACCGCGACCACGACGAGGGCGACGATCACGCCCGCCGCGGTCGGCACCATCCGACCCCGGACGTTCTCCCGACCGAACACCGGCACCGCGAAGGCGGCCGCCGTCATGGCCCACAGCACGGCGGCCAGGACGGCGCCGGCGACGAAGGCAGCGACGACGACCACGGCCGGCCCCGCCCTCAGCCAGCGGTCGCCGGGCGGGCCTCGGCCCCGGCCCGCCCCGCCCGCCGCTCCCGGAACCGGGCCAGCGCCGCCGGCCAGTCGACGAGCAGCAGCGGGACGGTGACGGCCCACGCCCAGTAGTCGAGGCCCAGCAGGAACCAGGTGCTGACGTGCAGGAAGACAGCGCCCGCCGCGAACCACAACCGGGTCTTCGGCACGAAGACCACGACCGGGTAGGCGAGCTCCAGCCCGAGGATGAACACGCCGGAGGCCCGCGCCACCCAGATGTGCTCGCCGGTCCAGCGGGCGATGCCCTCCCAGCCGCTCGAGCCGATCGCCGGTCCCCACAGGGCGATGTAGCGCATGTTGTCGCCGTAGGCCCACGACGGGCCGGACCGCCGCAGCTTGTGGTAGCCGGCGAAGAAGTAGATCAGCGCCGTCACGACGATGCCCACCCGGATCGGCCAGCCGTAGCGCCGGCGGGGCACGGGGTCACGCCGGTCGACGTCGACCGGCGCGAGCAGGAACGGCGCCGACGCCCACAGCAGCAGGAGGTCGTTGTGCAGGACCTTCCCCCGACTGCCCCGGAGGCCGGCGAGGACGAGGTAGCACACCCAGGCCACGGCGAAGGCCAGGCGGGGGTGGCGCCGCAGGACGGCGGCCAGCGCCGCGAGGCCGCCGACGACCTGCAGCGCGACGAAGACCTCCGCCGAGGGCATGCGGTCGAGGAAGCCGAGGATCGGCACGGGGTCGACCAGGGCCGGCGGCGTCTCGGCCAGCTGGCGGTAGGAGCCGGCCACGATCCGCACCCCGATCAGGGCGGAGAGCGCGGTGTGCACGAACACGAGCCGGGCCGCCGTCTCCGGCCCCCACAGGGCGTCGTCGAACGCTCGGCGGGCCCGGACCGCCCAGCGCGTGGCGCGGCTCATCGTCCCTCCTCCGCCGGCTCGCAGCTGTGGAACGGCTCGTGGTCGTGCTTGGTCACCCACTCGCCGTCGACCTCCACCAGGCGGGCGTGGTCACGGGCGATGACCAGCTCGGTCGTGCCCGGCCGGGCGTCGACGACGGCGCCGAGCAACGCCTGGCAGACCTCGTCGCGGCGGGCGCGGCCGGCACCCGGCAGCTCGCTCATCGGCCACTCGGCGTGACGGTAGCCGAGGGGCAGCTCCTCGAGGCTGACGACGTCCCGGTCCCCCTCGGCGTCGACGGCCAGCAGGACCCAGCGGGTCTGGTCGGCGTCCCGGCTCAGGCTGAACAGCCGCCAGCCGGTGAGCGGCCAGAGGTCGAAGCCGACGACGCCCGGCACGAGCAGCAGCACGAGGACGACCGCCACCAGCACGCGGGCCCGGCGCGGGACCTCGTCGTCACCGGTCGGCGCGGGCCCCGGTTCGGCGGGCGCGTCGACGTCGTCGACCGTCACGGGCGGTCACCCCCCGCCGGCGCGGCGGCCCGCGACGTCTCGGTCGCCGGCCGGTCCCGGCCGGGGTCGACCCCGTCCGTCGCCGGGCCGTCCCCGGCGCCCTCCCCCGCCGACTCGCCGCGAGGGGCGACGGCGGGGACCGCCAGGTCCATCGACAGCCACAGCAGGGCTCCGACCACCACGAACATCGTCACACCTCCCACGATGATCCCCGAGTCGTTGACCGCGCTCCCCAGCACCGCGGCGACCACCGCGGCGACGAGGCCGGTCCGCAGCGTGGGGATCGCCGCCCGCAGCTGCGCCATCGGGCGCGACGGGTACCGCACCAGGAACACGACGTAGGCGACCGCGATCGGCACCATCGCCGACCAGAACGAGCTGGTCGTGACCCGCAGGTTGGCCAGCAGCTTGCGCTCCATGATCGACAGCAGCGGGCCGATGCCCTCGTCACCGATCCGCTCGAACAGCCGGCCCAGGTGGGCCCGCTGACCCGGGGGTCGGGCGAGGTCGAGCAGGCCGAAGCCGGTGACCGCCAGCACGGTGAGCACGAGGCCGACCAGCACCGTGCGGAACCGCAGCCGGTAGCCGGTGACCATGGCCGCGAACACGAGGATGGTCGGGGTGAAGGCGATGATGCCGCCGACGTCGGACCCGAAGATCGGCACGCCGATGACCACCAGAACGGCGACGAGCAGCGCCACCGAGGCCGCCTGGCCCCGCCGCCCGGGCCACCGGTGGGCGACGAACGCGGCCAGCAGGCACGCGGCCCCGGCCACCATGCCGAACGAGTAGTTGCTGATGCCGTAGAGCCGCGAGTTTCCGGTCGGCGAGTAGCCGAACGCCGCGCTCAGGCTCAACCGGGAGCCGGTCATGACGTCGAGCACCGGCACGAGCATCACGAAGGCCAGCACGGCGACGAGCGCGGCGCGCGGCCGGCCCCGCCAGCGGGCGACGGCGTCGACCGCCACGGCCACAGCGATCGCGGTCGTGACCACGAAGGCCCAGTAGAAGGTGGCGCCCAGCCGCTCGAGCGGGAAGGCGCGGGCGACGAACGAGAGCGGCAGCACGCACAGGTCGGCGAGCGCCGCGGTCGCGACGACGCGGCGGGTCCGGGCGTCGCCGCCCCGGGCCATCAGCGCGATGGCCAGCGCGCAGATGACGCCGATGACGACGACGACGGCGAGCGTCGTCGGGAACAGCATCTGCTCGCGGAAGCGTGACGCCGCGTTGAGCGTGATCAGCCGGTCGACCCGCTCGTCGAGCGGGTCGTCGGAGGCCAGCACCTCGGCCGGCCGGCCCTCCATCGCCACCGGCCGGGGCACGTCCAGGGTGTCGAGGATCGTGGGCGCCACGTCCACCAGCGTCAGGAAGCCGGAGCGCTGGGTGGACGCCGAGCGCATGTAGCCGGCCGGCGAGCCCGGCCGGGCGAGCGCGGCGACGACGAGGTCGCGGTCGCCGGGCAGGTTGTAGGGCGCCAGCAGGAAGACCGCGTCACGCTCCTCGTCGACCTCCTCGAGCAGGCGCGCCACCAGCTCGTCGGCATCCGCCAGCGCCCGCGACCGCAGCTCGGCGTAGCGGGTCGAGTCGACCCGGTTCCGGTACCGCATCGACCGGGCGAGGTCGGAGGCCTCGACGACGACCAGGCCGCCGTCCCGCCCGGCCGGGGCCCGCCACGCGTCACGGAACCGCTCGACCACCTGGTCGACGTCCTGGCGGACGCCGAAGGGGCTGGCGGGGTCGATCTCGATGAGGTCGGCGTCGAGCTCGCCGGCCGGCACGACGCCGTCCCCGGTCACCGCGGCCAGCCCCACCTGCCGCTCGTAGGAGGTGCCGACGCTGTCGGTGCCGTCCGCGTTGCCGATCACCTCGATGCCGAGGCCGGCCTCCAGCAGGGTGTCGGCCAGGAGCCCGAGCCGCGCGTCGTAGGGCTGCCGGGCGTTGCGGCGCTCGAGCGTCGGCCACCCGAGCGCCACGTACTCGCCGTCGGGCTCGACGCCGGTGCGGCGGGCGAAGATGTCCCCGGCCGAGGAGCCGCCGGCCTGCTCGCCCAGCGCCAGCTGTTGGCCGTCGACGACGTTGTCGCCGATCGCCCGGCTGCCCGCGGAGATCGTCAGGTACGCCGCCCCGGGCGTCGAGCGGGGCGAGACGCCCCGGGGCGCCATGTCGGCGAGCGCGGAGCGCTCGAGCAGCGCCTCGATCGTCGGCAGGTCGTGGTCCCGCACCTCGGCCCAGGTCAGCCCGGGCACCGAGATCAGCAGCACCCGCGCCGCGCCGTCCTCGTCCTGCGCCCCGGCGGGCGGGGCGATCCCGAGGAGGGTGCCGACGGCGACGAGCACCGCCGCGACGGCCGCCACCCGGCGGCGCGCCCGTCGGTCGGGTGGTGGGGACGTGCTCACGAGCGGGTCGGCGGCCACGGCACCCGACGAGTGTAGGAGCCCCGGCGCTGCGCCCCCGCCGGTCACGACCCGCCCTCCGACGGCGCGGCCACCGCGGGCACGGACGGGTCCTCGGCCAGCACCCGGAGCATCACCGCCGGGCCCACGACGATGAGCATCGTGAGCGGCACCGCCACCGACGAGTCGTTGGCCACCAGCCCGACCACGGCGAGCACGCCCAGGCCCGCGGCGGCGGCGATCGTCGGCCGGTGGCGCAGGGGCCGTGTCGCCCCCGGGCCCATCCGCCCGGCGGCCACCATGGCGGCGTAGGCACCCGCCGCGGCCAGGGTCGTGGCCACCGTGACCCAACCGGCCAGCTCGGCGCCGCCGAGGCTGGCCTGCCACCGGCGGCCCAGGCTCTTGGTGAGCGTGTCCCACCGGCCCGACAGCACGTGGTCGGCGAAGCGGGCGAGGTGGGTCTCGACCTCGGCGGGCCGGGCGGCGTCGACCAGGGCGAAGACCAGCAGCACGACCAGCGTCCCGGCGACCAGCCCGACCGCCTCGCGCCAGCCGATCGAACGGCCCCACAGGATCAGCGCGCACACCCCGAACGCCGGCACCATCGACAGCACCCCACCGACGTCGGCACCGAGCATCGGCAGCCCCTCGACGACGACCACCACGGCCATCAACGCCACCGCGAGCCGCACGCCCCGCTCGCCCAGGCGGTCGGCCAGGAGGCCGGCGAGCACGATCGTCGCCGACCCGAACAGCGCGAAGGCCAGGTTGCCGACGCCGGTGAAGCGGCCGGCGACGGCCACCGAGTAGCCGAACAGCGTGTTGAGCTGCAGCGGGGCACCGAGCAGCAGGTCGACGCCGATGAGCACGACGATGGTGCCCACCGCCACCAGCGGCCCCGCGCCCGGGCGCCACGCCTCGGCCCGGTCGGCGGCGACCGCGACCGCCCCGGCGACGACGGCGACCACCACGACCTGGGCCGGCAGGTCGGCCCGCACGGCGCCGACCGGGCCGACGAGGAAGCTGGCCGGCACGATGCCCAACGCCCCGTAGACGAGCGGCGGCAGCAGGCGGCGGGCCCTGCGGGGCAGGCGCCGCCGCACCCGCACGGCCAGCGCCAGCACGACGAGCAGTGCGGTGATCCCGGTGATCGCGAGCGGCAGGGTGGCGTCCCGGAACTCGGCGGCCTCGGCGGCCTCGACGAGGTGGGCCGTCCGGTCGGCGACGTCCCGGCCGCCGACCCGGAAGGGCCGGCCCTCCATCTCCGTCGGCACCGGCTCGCCCAACAGGTCGAGGACGGTCGGCGCGACGTCCGCCATCTGCACGTAGCCGTCGCGCCGCGTCGTGGCCGACTGCAGCAGCCCGCCGTCGACGCCCGGCGCCTGCAGCACGGCCAGGCCGAGCGCGGCTGCCGAGGGCGACACCGGCGACAGCACGAGCACCGCGTCCCGCTCGGGGTCGACGCGCTCCAGCAGGGCGCCGAGCAGGACGTCGGCGTCGGCGAGGGCCTGCTCGCGGAGCGCCCGGCGCTGCGGGGCCGACGCCAGGGACCCGTAGGCGGCGACCCGGCTGAGGTCGGAGGCCTCCACGAGGGCCACGACCCGCCCCTCGCGGTCCCACGCCTGGTCGAAGGCGGCGAGCACCTTCGCGGGGTCCAGCCGCCAGCCGAACGCCGCGCCCGGGTCGTCGGCCAGCAGCGACCGGCCGACGGCGCCGTCGGGCACGGTGCCGTCCGACCCCATCAGCGCGGTCGCCGCGCCCCGGGCGTACGCGCCCTCCGGCGGGGGGTCGACGCTGACGAACCCCTCGACGGCGTCCGCGTTGGCCACGACCGCCCGGTGCACGCCGGCCTCGTCGAGGCGGTCGCCGAGCAGCCCGACCTCGGCGCCGAACGCCGAGCTCTCGTTGGCGTCGATCGCGGCGCCGATGCCGAGGTAGGCGATCCCCTCGGGCACCTCGCCGAGCCGGCGGGCGAGGAACTCGCCCGCCGGGAGGCCGCCGTAGGTCTCCTCCGGCTCGACGGCGACCGCGGTGTCGATCGACGGGGCGACGGCCCGGGTGCCGGCGCCGATGGTGAGGTAGGCGTCCGTCGAGGTCGCGCTGCGCCGGCCGATGCGGGTGGTCACGTCCGCGATGGCGCTGCCCTCGACGAGGTCCCGGAGCACCGGCATGTCGGCGCCCTCGACGGTCTCCCAGTCGGTGTAGGGCAGCGAGACGATCAGCACCCGTTCGACGGGGCGGTCGATGCCCTCGGCGGTGCTCGACGCGCAGCCGGTCCCGGCGGCGACCAGGGCGGCCACCAGCGCGAGCAGCAGCGCCGCCGGGCCGCGTCGCGCGGCGGTCACGCCGACACCTCCACGGCGGTGCCCGCCGCCGGCGGCGTCGGGGTGCGCTCGGTGAGCGCGGCGCGCACCCGGGTGAGCCGGTAGCCGGCGACGACCAGCCCGGCCCCGACGAGGCCGATCCCGGCCACCGCGGCGAGGTTCGGCAGCTGGGCCGTCTCGCCGCCGACGAGGGCCCGCCCGGCGGCCCAGGCGGCGAGGCCGACGGCGGCGGACACCGCCGCCACCCGACCGGCGGCGGCGGGCCACAGCGACCCGCCCGTCCGCCGGGCCAGCCCCACCCCCAGCACCGCGGCGCCGGCGGTGTAGGCGGCCGAGTGCCCCAGGCCGAGGACGTAGATCAGCGCGGCGCCGTCGGCCAGCGCCCAGCCCAGCGCCATGACGACCACGCCGCCCGCCGCCGAGGCGACCGACACCACCCCCGGCGTCCGGCTGTCGCCCAGGGCGTAGTACCCCCGGGCCAGCAGCAGGAACGCGCTGTAGGGCAGCAGGCCGATCGCCAGCCCGGCCACGGCGGCGGCGAGCACCTCGCTGCCCTCGGGGCCGGTCTCGCCGAAGGCGACGACCCGCATGCCCGGCAGCGCGAGCGCCATCATACCGGCCGTCACCGGCGCGAGCAGCAGCGCCATGCGCTCGAGCGACCAGCGCAGCGACACCGCCGCCCGCCCGGTTCCGTGCTCGCGCACCTCGGTGACGAGCTCCGGCAGGATCGCCGTGTGGATGGGCTGGGCGAACACGGCGTACGGCGCGAGGAAGATCACCCAGCCGAGCTGGTAGGCGACGACGCCGCCCTCGACACGGCCGCCGAGCACGAGCGCGGCGCCGAGCAGGAGCCCGGCGCCGGTGTGCAGCACGACGCCCCACCCCGAGTGCCGCAGCACGTCGGCCACCCGGCGGTCGCCGCGCGGCCGGCGGGGACGCAGCCGGAACCCGGCCAGGCGGCAGGAGCCGACGAGGACGCCGACGAAGGCCACGACCCCGCCGGTGCCCGCCGCGGCCAGCAGCAGGCGCTCGCCGGCCGACAGGTCGAGGCCGGGGTCGGGCCCGGCCACCACCCGGAACACGGCCAGGCAGGCGACCATCACGACCGTGTTGCCGATCGGGGCCGCCGAGGTGACGGCGAAGCGCCGCAGGGCGTAGAGCACCGCGGTGGCCACGGTGCCGGCGGCGTAGAGGAGCACCTGGGGCACGAAGAACACGAGGAGGTAGGCGACCAGCTCACGCTGGTCGGCCCGCACCGACGCCGGCGCGGCGGCGGTCAGCGCACGGGCCAGCCACGGCGCGCCGACGACGCCCGCCAGCGTGACGACGCCCAGCCCGGCCAGGGCGACGCCGAGCACGCCACCGGCGACCTCCTCCGCGCCCCGCTGGTCACCCCGGTCGAGCAGGTCGACGAACGCGGGGACGAGGACCGCCGACAGCGCCCCCGCGGCCAGCAGCTCGAACAGCACGTTCGACACCGAGTTGGCCTGCTGGAAGGCGTTGCCGAGGTAGCTGACCCCGAGCACGGCGGCCACCACCAGCATCCGCACGAGGCCCAGGGCCCGGGACACGGCGGTGATCACGCCCATCCCGGCCGCGGCGCGGGTGGTGCTCGAGCCCCGGCCGCGCCGCTCCCCTGCCATCCCGGCCCTCACCCCTCGTCCGCCGGCGACGGCAGCAGGCCGTCGACGCCCTCGCCGGTGCCGTAGCGGGCGACGGTGGGCGACCCGGGCGCGGCGTCGACGGTGGCGAGCAGGGTGGCGACGCGGCCGGCGGTGTGGTCGAGGTTGTCGACCGTCGTGATCCGCTCGGCGAGCTCCTCGTCGCCCCGGATGGCCTGGACGAGCTGGGGCTCCTCGGTGGCGTCGACGTCGTCGTCGGTCCGGACCGACGGCTGCGTGGCCACGACCGGCACGGGCCCGTCGGAGGTCAGCTCCTCGAGCACGGGCAGCAGGACCTCGCCGACCGACACCGACGCGCCGGGCCCGTCGACCACGACCACCCGCAGGTTCGAGACCGGCAGGCGCACGACGTCGCCCTCGGCCCCCTCGGGCAGCTCGTACTCGACGAAGCCGGCATCCCGCAGCCGGGCCAGCGCGGGCGGCTCTGCCGGCGCGGTCTGGCCAGCGGCGTCCTCGGGCGGGGCGGTCGCCTCGGGCGCCTCCGTGGCGCCGTAGAGCACGTCGGCCAGCTGGACGGCGAGGTTGCGCCGCAGGCGGTCGGCGTCGTCGGTGCTGAGCTCGAGCGCGGCGGCGAGGTCCTCCACCTCGCCGTCGTCGTCGAGCACCAGGCGGTCCGTCAGCCACCACACGCCGAGCACCTGGGCGTCGGCCTGGGTGAGCATGCGGAGCACCTCGTCGACCCAGCGCTCCTCGACGCCCTGGGTCGACACCACCAGGACCGGCTCGCCCTCGAGGAGGCCGTCGTAGAGGCGCTCGCCCAGCAGTTCGGCGAGCTGGTCGCGCTCGCTCTCGAACATGTCGAGGCGCGCCTGCTGCTGCCGGTTGCGCTCCTCGGCGGCGTCCAGGTCGCGCTCGAGGCCGTCGAGCTGGCTCTTCAGGCCGTCGATGGTCGCCTCGTCGAGGAAGGTGGTGCCGAGGACGAGGCCGATGCCCAGCGCGAGCAGGACCGCCGTCAGCGAGACGATGTGGAAGCGGAAGTTGATCATCAGCCGGAGATGAGCGAGCGCCAGAAGGCGCGCAGGACCAGCCGGACCGGCTCCGAGAGCATGAGCGCCACGGCCAGCGTGAAGACGGCCGCCAGGATCATCCACACGAGGTCGATCGTGCGAACCGAGCTGCGGTAGAGCCTGCTCACGCCCTTCGCGTCGACCAGCGTGTCGCCCACCTTCATCCGCACGAGGAACGTCGAGGCCATGCCGGCCCGGCCCTTGTCGAGGAACTCGACCATGCTGTTGTGGGTGCCGACGGCGACGATCAGCTCGGCGCCCTTCTGGTGGGCCAGCAGCATGGCGACGTCCTCGCTGGTGCCCGGGGCCGAGAAGATCGTGTAGGGCAGGCCGAGGCGCTCCAGCCGCTCGGCGCCGGGGGCCCGGCCGTCGGTGTAGCCGTGCACGATCAGCTGGGCGCCGCACCGCAGCGCGCCCTCGGACACCGAGTCGAAGTCCCCGATGATGATGTCGGGGACGACCCCGAGCTCGAGCAGGGCGTCCGCACCCCCGTCGACGCCGATGACGACCGGCTTCTCGCCCCGCAGGTAGCCGGACTGCTGCAGGAGCGCGAGGTCGTCCTTGTAGTCGATGCCCCGCACCACGATGAGCACGTGGCGACCGGCGATCTCGCAGCGCACCTCGGGCATCTCGAGGTCGCCGGTGAGGACGTCGATCTCCTTGCGGACGTACTCGACGGTGTTCTCGGCGAACTGCTCGAGGGCCGGCCCGAGGTTGGCCCGGGCGTCCTCCATGGCCCGTTCGATCGACTCGGCCGTCTGGCGCACGCCCCGGGCCACCTCCTCGCCGTCGACCAGGACCCGGTCGCCGTCCACTGTGACGACGGCGCCCTCCGCCACCCGGTCCATCAGCTCCGGCCCCAGGTGGTCGACGAGCGGGATGCCCGCCTGGCTGAGCAGCAGCGGGCCGAGGTTGGGGTAGCGACCGCTGATCGAGGGGGCGGCGTTGAGCACGGCCGCGGGGGCGGCGTCGACCAGCGTCTCGGCCGCGACGCGGTCGAGGTCCTCGTGGTCGATGACCGCGACGTCGCCAGGTCGCAGGCGCTTGACGAGACGCTTGGTGCGCCGGTCGACGCGCGCCACGCCCCGGACGGTCTCGGGGGGCGCGCCCGTCCGGCGGCGGCCGCGCTCGAGTCGCCGCAGCCCGGCCCACCGCCGCCGGGCCGGGCGGGCCCCCGCGCCGGGCCCGCCCCCGTCGCCGCCGTCGGGGGCGGCCGGCGGGGGTGGGGCGTCGGCGGGTTCGGCCGGCGGCGCCACTCAGCGGCCCCGTTCCCCGGCGGCGGTCGCCAGCAGCTCGGCGGCGTGGCGGCGGGCGGCGTCGCTGTCCGGTTGCCCCGACAGCATGCGGGACAGCTCGACGACCCGCTCGTCGTGGTCGAGCACGGCGGCCTCCGACACGGTCGTCGCGTCGTCGGTGTGCTTGGCCACCCGCACCTGCGCGTCGGCGTAGGCGGCGACCTGCGGCAGGTGGGTGACGACGAGGACCTGGTGGTGGCGGCCCAGACGGGCCAGCGCCCGGCCCACGGCCACGGCGGCCTGGCCGCCGATGCCGGCGTCGACCTCGTCGAAGACGAGGGTGGGGGGCGCCTCGGTGAGCACGAGGCGCAGGGCGAGCATGGTGCGGGCCAGCTCGCCGCCCGAGGCGACCTTGGCCAGCGGCAGCGGCGGCGCGCCCGGGTTGGCGGCCAGGAGGATCTCGACGTCGTCGCCCGGGTCCTCGCCCCGCACCTCGATCTCGACCCGCGCCCTGGGCATGGCCAGCTCGGCCAGGTTCTCCTGGATGCGGGCGGCCAGCTGCGGAGCGGCGGCCCGGCGGGCGGCGGCCACCTCGGCGGCCGCCGCGGCCTCCTCGGCCCGGGCCTGCGCCAGCTCGGCGTCGAGCTCGGCGGCCCGCTTGTCGTAGCCCTCCAGCTCGGCCAGTCGGGCCCGCAGGCGCTCGCCCTCGGCGATGACGTCGGCCAGCGTCTCGCCGTACTTGCGACGCAGCTCGCGCAGCAGGTGCCGGCGCTCCCGGACCGCCTCCAGGCGCTCGGGGTCGTCCTCGATGGCCTCGCCGACGCCGCGGATCTCCGCCGCGATGTCGGCCACCTCGGCCGCGACGGCTCGCAGCCGCTCCTCGACCGCGGCGAACGGTCGCCGGCCGGCCACCGCGGCCAGCGCGACGCCGAGCGCGTCGCCGGCCGACGCGGCCTCGTCGAGCGCCGCGGCGCCGTCACCGCTGAGCGCGGTGACCGCGGCGGCCGCCGCCTCGCGGTGGGCGGCGGCGTCTGCCAGCGCGTCCTCCTCGGCCTCCAGCCGCTCGTCCTCGTCGGGCCCGTCGATGGCCGCGGCGTCGATCTCGTCGACCTGGTAGCGCAGCAGGTCGATCTCCCGGGCCCGCGTCCGCTCGTCGCCACCCAGGCGATCGAGCTCCTCCAGCAGGTCGCGCACCGCCACCCGGGCCGCCCGCAGCCGGGCCAGGTCGATGCCTGCGAAGCGGTCGAGGGCCTCCCGCTGGGCGGCCGGGAGCAGCAGCGACTGGTGGGCGTGCTGGCCGTGGAGGTCGACCAGCCGGGCGCCGATCGTGGCCAGCTCGGAGACCGTGGCCAGGCGGCCGTCGACGTAGGCCCGGCTGCGGCCCGAGCGGGGGATGGCCCGGGCCAGCACGACCTCCTCGGGCAGGTCGCCGTCGGTCCCGGGCGGGCGCACGAAGCGGCCCTCGACCCAGGCCTCCTCGGCGCCGGCCCGCACGAGCATCGGGTCGGCGCGACCGCCGACGAGGAGCTCGATGGCGTCGACGACCATCGTCTTGCCCGCGCCGGTCTCGCCGGTGACGACGGTCATGCCCTCGCCGAGCAGCAGCCGGAGCTCGGCGATGACCCCCAGGTCGCGGACCGCCAGCTCTACCAGCACCGGTGCCTCCCCGTCTCCGTCATCGGTCGCTCAGGCCGAACTTCGTCTTCAGGATGCGCAGGAAGTTGCGCGGTCCGAACGTCACGAAACGGGCGGTGACCGGGGCGGCCGTGCAGGTGACGGCGTCGCCGTTGCGCAGCGTCCCCAGGTTGGTGCCGTCGACCGACAGCGTCGCCGGCCGGTCACCCAGCACCTCCAGCCGCACGCGGGCGTCGGGTGCGAGCACCAGCGACCGGTCGAACAGCATGTGCGGCGAGACAGGGGTCATCAGCAGGCAGCGATGCGTCGGCTCGACGATCGGCCCCCGGGCCGAGAAGGCGTAGGCCGTCGACCCCGTCGGGGTGGCGACGATCAGGCCGTCCGCAGCGTAGGTGGTGAAGGGTTCCCCGTCGATGCGGACGGCCAGGCGCACGGTGTGCCCCATCGGCGTCTTCTCGAGCACCGCCTCGTTGAGCGCCAGCCACATCCCGTCGTCGGAGGTTCGTGACGGCCCCTCGCCCCCCTCGACGCCCTCGGCGAGGGGCCGGGCGCTCTCGACGGTGACCCCGAGCAGCATGCGCTCCTCGAGGTCGTAGGAGCCGGCGAGGAAGCGCTTGAGCGCCATGCGCAGTCCCGGTGGCTCGACCTCGCTGAGGTAGCCGAGCTGTCCGACGTTGACCCCGACGACCGGTACCCGCTCCCCCGCCACCAGGTCGACGGTGCGCAGCATGGTGCCGTCCCCGCCGAGGCTGAGCGCCAGGTCCAGCCCCCGGGCGAAGGTCGCCTCGGGCGCGCCGAGGTCGGGCAGCCCGGCCAGCGCGGCGTCCCGCAGCGGCAGGCGCACCTCGTGGCCCCGCGCGCGCAGCCACGCCGCGGCGTCGCGGGCCAGCTCGACGGCCAGCTCGCGCTCGTGGTGCAGGATGACGCCGACGGTCGCCACGGCGCCGCCTCACGACCGCCGGGCCGCCGCCTCGGCGACGACGGCGGCGAGGTCGGGCGGCGACGGCGGCGCGCCGGCGCCGGTGCGAGCGTGCAGCAGGAACTCCACGTTGCCGTCGGCGCCGGTGATCGGGGACACCATCGCACCCATGATGGCTGCTCCGCACGCCTCCGTCGCGCGCACCACCTCCTCCAGCACCCGCCGCCACACCGCGGGGTCGCGGATCACGCCCCGCCCCCGCGACGCCTCGGCCCGCCCGGCCTCGAACTGCGGCTTGACGAGCAGGACCATGTCGGCCTCCGGCGCGGCCAGGCCGACGAGGTTGGGCAGGACGGTCCGCAGCGAGATGAACGAGAGGTCGGTGACGACGAGCGGGAACGGCTCGCCCAGGTCGCCGGGGGCGAGGTCGCGCACGTTGCACCGCTCGCGGACCTCGACCCGGGGGTCGGCCCGCAGGCGTTCGTGGAGCTGCCCGTAGCCGACGTCGACGGCGACGACCTGCGCCGCGCCCCGCTGCAGCAGGCAGTCGGTGAACCCGCCCGTCGAGGCGCCGGCGTCGAGGGCCCGGCGGCCGGTGGCGTCGACGTCGAACCGCTCGAGCGCGGCGTCGAGCTTCTCCCCGGCGCGCGACACGAAGCGGGGCGGGCCACCCCGGGTCCGGACGGCCTCGTGGGGGGCGACGAGGCGGGCGGGCTTGAGCGCGGGTGCGCCGTCGACCGTGACGAGGCCGGCGGCGATGAGCTCGCGGGCACGCTGGCGGCTGGCGGCGAGGCCCCGACGCACGAGCTCCACGTCGAGGCGGCGGCGGACGGGCGGCGTCGTCGTCCTCCGCGTCAGCCGGGCGGGGCGCTGCCGGCGCCCGCACCACCCGACGTCCCCGACGACCCGCCGGCGCCGCCCTTCGTGGCGGCGGACCGCCTGGTCGCCGCCTTGCGCGTCGACGCCTTCCCGGTCGCGGCCTTCCCGGCAGGCGCCTTGGCGGCGGGGGCCCTCTTCGCGGTGGCCTTCTTCGCCGCCGCCTTCTTCGCCGACGTCGACGACTTCCTGGCCGCGGGCTTCCCGGCGGTCGTCTTCTTCTTCGTGCTCTTCTTCGTGGCCTTCTCGGCCGGAGCCGTCGCGGACGGCGCCTCGGTGACCGCCGCCGGCGCCTCGGGCTTCGGCCCGGCGCCCCCACCGGCGGCCTGGCCCGTCGCCTGGCCCACGAACGAGCGCGCCGTGTCGAGGACGCGCTGGACCATCCGCTCGATGTCCTCGCGGGTGGCCAGGTCCAGGCGCGAGATCTGCTGGTCGATCTCCGACCGCACGGTCTCGAGGAGCCGGTCGCGGTTGTGGCGGCTGCGCTCGAGCAGCTCCTCCACGGCGGACTGGGCCTGCTCGGCCTGCACCGCGCCGGCCCGGACCAGGTCGCGCACCAGCTCCTCGGCCCGCTGGCGGGTCAGCGCCGTGAAGGTCATGCCCGCGTCGAGGAGCCGCTTGAGCAGATCGTTCTCCGCCATCCCGCGGGAGGTTACGGCTGGTCGCGCACGGTGGCAATGCCCTCCACCAGCGTGGCGAGCGTGGGCGCGACGACGTCGGGCACCGGTTCGACCGGCAGGTCCTGCTCCCGCGTCACCCCGCTCAGCACGAGCGCGAAACGATGGCCGAGCGCCCGGGCGAAGCGCCCGTCGGTCTCGGGCCGGTCGCCGACCACGGTGCCCGAGCCGCCACCCAGCTCCCGCACCAGCGCCGCCATCGGGGCGTGCGGCTTGCCCGCCACGACCGGGTCGACCCCCGACGCGTAGGCGACCGCCGCCACCAGCGCCCCGCCGCCGGGGATCGGGCCCTCGGGCGTGGGGTAGGTGGCGTCGTCGTTGGTGGCGACGAGGCGGGCGCCCCGCTGGACGGCGCGGGCGGCGATCCGGAGCCGCTCGTAGTCGAAGTCGCGGTCGAACCCGACGACGACCACCTCGGCGTCGCCGTCGTCGACCGGCGCCGCGCCCCGCCGGGCCACGGCCTCCCGGATCCCCGGCCCCCCGCACACCAGCACCCGCTCGCCGGGCTCGACGAGCGTGGCGGCGGCCATCGCCGAGGTCACCACGTCGCCGCGGGCGGGGATGCCCATCCGCTCGAGCTTCGCCTCCTGGGCGGCCAGCGGCGCGTGGGAGTTGTTGGTGGCGAACAGCACCCGCTTCCCCGCCGCCCGCAGGGCGGCGACGGCCTCGGCGGCGCCCGGGACGGGCTGGTCCGCCAGCCAGATCACACCGTCGAGGTCGAGCACCCAGGTCACCGCGGGATGGTGGCAGCCCACGCCGGCGGGCCGCCAGACGGCGCAGCGCGTGGCGACGCCGGGACCCGGCGAGGTCCGGGCGTCTGCCAGGATGGGCGGGTGGCCCGCTTCCAGCCCTTCCGTGCCCTCCGCTACGACCTCGCCCGCGTCCGGCTCGACCGGGTGATCGCCCCGCCCTACGACGTCATCGACGACCGGCTCCGCGCCGAGCTGGCGGCGCGCGACCCCTACAACGCCGTGCGCATCGACCTGCCGGTCCCCGACGGCCCCCGCGATCGCTACGAGGTGGCGTCCTGCCTGCTGCGGGACTGGCGGCGGGAGGGGGTCCTCGTCACCGACGAGCGGCCGACGTTCACCGTCCACCGCATGGCCTACGTCGACGACGCCGGCGTCGCCCGCCACACGACGGGCGTGCTCGGCGCCCTCGAGCTGACGCCCCCGGGCACCGACATCCTCCCCCACGAGCACACGACGCCGAAGGCCCGCAGCGACCGGCTCGACATGCTGCGCTCGTGCAAGGCCAACACGTCGGCCATCTGGGGC
>DATGPY010000289.1:0-4850 GCA_035304465.1 Acidimicrobiales bacterium
CGCCGACTCGCCCTTCGCCAAGTGGACCGAGAAGGAGTGGATCCAGGTCGGCGTCGAGAGCCAGAACTGGACCCTCTCGCAGTTCATGCACGGCGAGCAGGGCGCGCTGATCTGCACGGCGAAGATCGTCGAGACCGTGCCGTGGATCGACGCCAAGTACTACGCCGCCACCCAGGTGATGGACGAGGCCCGTCACGTCGAGGTGTTCGCCAAGTACCTCGACGACAAGCTGTCGGGCCACTACCCGATCAACGCCCACCTGCGGCTGCTGCTCGACGACATCGTCAACGACAGCCGCTGGGACATGACCTACCTGGGCATGCAGATCATGGTCGAGGGCTTGGCCCTGGCCGCCTTCGGCTTCATGCACCAGCTCACCACCGAGCCGCTGCTCAAGCAGCTGCTGCGGTACGTCATGTCGGACGAGGCGCGGCACGTCGCCTTCGGCGTGATCTCGCTGAAGGAGTACTACGCCGAGCTGACCGACGCCGAGCTGCGCGAGCGCCAGGAGTTCGCCTTCGAGGCCGCGGTGCGCATGCGGGACCGCTTCCTCCAGCAGGAGGTCTGGGACCGCATGGGCCTGGACGTCAAGCAGGTGCTGCCGCTGGTCATGCACTCGCCGCAGCGGCAGCTCTTCCAGACGATGCTGTTCTCGAAGATCGTCCCCAACTGCAAGAAGCTGGGTCTGCTCGACGCCAACGGCGGCTGGCTGCGCCAGAAGTTCACCGAGCTGGGCGTCATCGGGTTCGAGGACAACCCGGACACCGGCGAGGAGTACGCGATGTTCCAGCTCGCCGAGGGCGAGATCGCCAGCTGACCTCCGTCGGTCCCGTCCTGGTGCGATCGCGCCGCGCCCGCCCGGCGGCCACCCCGGCCGCCGCGGCGGGCGCTTCGCACGTTCGGGTCGCTGCGTGCGGCCGCGATCACGACGCGCGGTCGGCGGGCTGTGGAAAGCTGTCCGCCGTGCGCAGCGGCTCCTCACCTGCGGTGTCGTCCACGAGCTGACGTGTCGGCCCACATCGCCCTCGCCACCTCCGCCGACCACCCCGAGGGGCACGGCGGGGAGCACCTCCTCGTCGACGCCCTCACCGCCCGCGGCCTGCGGGTGACCTGGGCGGTCTGGGACGACCCCGACGTCGACTGGGCGGGTGCCGACCTCGTCGTCATCCGGGCGACGTGGGACTACCCGGCCCGGGTCGAGCAGTTCCGGTCCTGGGTGCGGTCGCCGGCGGTGGCGACCCGGCTGGTCAACCCGCCGAACCTCGTGCTCGGGAACCTGCACAAGGGCTACCTCGCCGACCTCGGCGACCTCGCCGTGCCCACCGTCGTCGTGCCCGCGGGCATGACGGTCGACCTGCGCCGGCTGCGCTGGACGGCGTCGGTGGTCAAGCCGGCGGTCGGCGTCGGCGGCCAGGGTGCCGTGCGGCAGGCCACGCAGGAGGACCTCGACCGGCTGACGCTCGGCCCCGAGCCGGTCGACGCCATCGTGCAGCCCTACCTCCCGGACGTCGAGCGGCGGGGCGAGGTGTCGGTCGTCCTCGTCGGCGGACGCCCCACCCACGCCGTGCTCAAGCGGCCGGCCGAGGGCGAGTTCCGCATCCACGAGGAGTGGGGCGGCACGGCCGAGCTCGTCGAGGCCGGCCCCGAGGAGCTCGAGGTCGCCGCCGCGGCGCTGGCGACGCTGCCGACGACGCCCGCCTACGCCCGGGTCGACCTGCTCTACGACGCGGGCCGCCCGCGGGTCGTCGAGGTCGAGCTCGTCGAGCCCTACCTGTGGTTCGAGCTGGCCCCCGCCGCGGCCGACGCCCTGGCCGCCGAGCTCGTCGGGAGCCTCGCCCGGCGTGGGTGACCGGCCTCGCCGCCACCCGGCCGCCTCGGCCCTGGTCACGGAGCGCGCTGGTACCCTGCGACGCATGTCGCGGCCGTCCGATCCCCGCCTCCTCGTGCTGCACGGCCTGCGCCTCGCGGGCGCGGCCGAGCCGCGCGACGTGGCGGACGCCGTCGGGCTCCCGGTCGACGACGTGCGGGCGCGGCTCGGCCCCCTCGAGGCCGAGGGCCTGGTCACGCACCGCACCGCGCCGCCGGCGGGATGGCTGCTCACCCCGTCCGGCCGCGAGGAGCACGCCCGCCTCGTCCAGGCCGAGGCCCGGGAGACCGGCGCCCGGCCCGCGATCGAGCGCGCCTACGACCGGTTCCGCGCCCTCAACCCCGCCGTGCTCGACGCCTGCAGCCGCTGGCAGGTGCGCGAGGTCGCCGGCCGCACCGTGCGCAACGACCACGGCGACCCCGACCACGACGCCGCCGTCGTGTCCGACCTCGTGCGCCTGCACCGCCGAGCCGAGCCCGTCCTCGACGAGCTCGCCGCCGCCCTCGACCGCTACCGGCCCTACGGCCCCCGGCTGCGGCGCGCCCTCGACCGGGTGCTGGCCGGCGAGCGCGAGTGGTTCACCGCGCCGTCGATCCCGAGCTACCACACGGTCTGGTTCGAGCTGCACGAGGATCTCCTCACCACCCTCGGCCGCAGCCGCAGCGCCGAGGTCTCCGAGGCCGTGCCATGACGGCGGCCTCCGTCCGCACCGACACATCGACCACAGGAGCCAGAGAGATGGGCACTGCCCGCTTCGGCAAGGTCCTCACCGCCATGGTCACGCCCTTCCGCGACGACGGGTCGCTCGACCTCGACGGCGCCGCCGACCTGGCGCGCTGGCTGGTCGAGCAGGGCAACGACGGGCTCGTCGTCGCCGGCACCACCGGCGAGGCCCCCACCCTGACCGACGACGAGAAGGTCGAGCTGTGGCGGGCCGTGCGGGCCGCGGTCGACATCCCGCTGCTCGCCGGCAGCGGCAGCAACGACACCCGCCACACCGTCGAGCTGTCGCGGCGCGCCGCCGAGACCGGCGTCGACGGGCTCCTCGTCGTGTCGCCGTACTACAACCGGCCGCCCCAGGCCGGCATCGAGGCCCACTTCCGGGCCGTGGCCGAGGCCGTCGACGTGCCCATCGTCGCCTACGACGTGCCCACCCGCACCGGCCGGGCCATGGCGGTCGACACCATCCTGCGCCTCGCGGGCGACGGGACGATCGTGGGCCTGAAGGACGCCCGCGGCAACCCGGCCGAGGCCGCCGCCGTCGTGGCCGGCGCGCCGTCGGGGTTCGACCTCTACTCCGGCGACGACGGCCTGACGCTGCCGCTGCTGGCCGTCGGGGCGGTCGGCGTCGTCGGCGTGGCCACCCACTGGTCCGCCGGCCTGCACGCCGAGATGATCGCCGCCCACGAGAAGGGCGACCTGGTGCGCGCCCGCGAGATCAACGCGCGCCTCGTCCCGTCGTTCCAGGTGGAGACCGGCCCCACCTGGGTCCACACCAGCGCGGCCAAGGCGGCGCTGGAGGCGCTCGGCCGCCCGGCAGGTCCGGTGCGCCTGCCCCTGCCCCCGCTCGACGACGCCGTGCGGTCGGCGGTCGCCCAGGTGCTCGAGGGCCTCGGACTCGCCCGTGGCTGAGCCGGTCCGCATCACGTTCCTCGGCGGCCTGGGCGAGATCGGCCGCAACTGCGCGTGCGTCGAGGTCGGCGGGCGCATCCTGCTGCTCGACGTCGGGCTCATGTTCCCCGAGGCCGACATGCTCGGCATCGACCTCGTGCTGCCCGACTTCACCTACCTGCGCGAGAACGCCGACCGCATCGACGGCGCGATCATCACCCACGGCCACGAGGACCACACGGGTGGCCTCAGCTACCTGCTGCGCGAGCTGTCCTTCCCCATCTACGGCTCGCCGCTGACCCTCGGCCTGGCCCGCAACCGCATCGAGGAGGCCGGCCTGCTCGACCGCACCGAGCTCGTCCCGGTCCACGACGGTGAGCGGCGGCGGATCGGCCCGTGCGACGTGGAGTTCATCCCCGTCACCCACTCGGTGCCGCACGGGTACGCGGTCGCGTTCCACACGCCGCAGGGGGTGATCCTCCACTCCGGGGACTTCAAGCTGGACCTGACCCCGGTCGACGGTCGCCTCACCGACCTGGCCCGCATCGGGGCGCTGGCCTCGACCGAGGGCATCCGCCTGCTGCTCAGCGACTCGACCAACGCCGACGAGCCCGGCTACGCGCGCAGCGAGAGCTCGGTCGGGCAGGTGCTCTACCAGCTCTTCCACCAGCACGAGGGCCGGCGGATCGTCATCGCCTGCTTCGCCAGCCACATCCACCGGGTGCAGCAGATCGCGGACGCCGCCGTCGCCTTCGGGCGGAAGGTCGCCACCCTCGGCCTGTCGATGAAGAAGAACGTGCGGCTCGCCCGCGAGATGGGGCTGCTGCACATCCCCGACCACGCGCTGGTCGACATCGACGACGTGCGCGACCTCCCGCCCGGCGAGGTGTGCGTGCTGTCGACGGGCAGCCAGGGCGAGCCGATGTCGGCGCTGGCGCTCATGGCCGAGAGGAACAACCGGTGGCTCGAGATCACGCCCGACGACACCGTGATCCTCTCGTCGCACCCCATCCCGGGCAACGAGATGAACGTCTCCCGGGTCATCGACGGGCTCGTGCGCCTGGGCGCCGAGGTCGTGCACTCGGGCATCTCCGACGTCCACGCCTCCGGCCACGCGAAGCAGGAGGAGCTGAAGACCTTCCTGTCGATCACCCGGCCGGAGTGGTTCGTGCCGGTGCACGGCGAGTACCGCCACCTCGTGGCCCACGCCAAGCTGGCCCGGTCGATGGGCGCCGTGGGCGGCGGGGCCGACGACCACGTGGTCGTCTGCACCGACGGCGACCAGCTCGTGCTGGACGACGACGGCCTGCGGGTCGCCGGCCAGGTGCCGGCGGGCTACCTGTTCGTCGACGGCATCATCGGCGACGTCGGC
>DATGPY010000290.1:0-10981 GCA_035304465.1 Acidimicrobiales bacterium
CGGCTCGCCGTGCTGCTCGCGGACGTCGAGGGCTTCTCCTACAAGGAGATCGCCGAGATCCTCGACATCCCGATCGGTACCGTCATGAGCAGGCTCCACCGCGGAAGAAAGGCTCTGCAGAAGCGGTTGTACGAGTTCGCAGTGGAGAGGAACCTCGCTGCTGCGGTCCCCGACGACGCGCACGTCTGACCATGTCTGATTCGAAGGACGAGTGCCGTGAAGCACTCCACGAGCTCTACGGCTACCTCGACGGCGAGCTGACGCCGGAGAAGCGGGCGGCGATCGGGCGGCACCTCGACCAGTGCCTGCCGTGCGCCGAGCCCTACGACTTCGAGGCCGAGCTGCGCGAGGTCATCCGGCGGAAGTGCCAGGAGCAGGTGCCGGAGTCGCTCGTGGCCAAGGTGCGCGCGGCCCTGGCCGCCGAGCGGCAGCGCCAGGTCGCCCCGCCCGACGGCGCCTGAGGTCCGGGCCGGCGGCCGGGAGCCGGCGCGGGCCCGGTCAGTGCGCGCCCCGGGCCGTGACGACGGCCAGCGGCGTGCGCAGGAGGATGGCGAGGTCGCGCCGCAGGCTCCACGACCGCACGTACTCGGCGTCGAGGGCGACCCGCTCGGGGTAGTCGACGGTCGAGCGGCCGTTGACCTGCCAGGCGCCGGTGATGCCCGGCCGCACCGACAGGTAGGCGTCGCGCTGGTCGCCGTAGTTCTCGATCTCGGCGGGCACGACGGGCCGGGGGCCGACGACGCTCATGTGCCCGGCCAGGACGTTCAGCCACTGGGGCAGCTCGTCCAGGCTGGACCGCCGCAGGAACCGGCCCACCCGGGTGATGCGCCGGTCGACCTCGGCCGGGAGCTTGTAGCCGTTGTCGATGTACTCCTGCAGGAGGAGCGGGTCGGCGTGGAGGAGGTGCTCGGCCTCCGGCCGCATGGTGCGGAACTTGTACATGCGGAACGTCCGCCCGCCCAGGCCCACCCGCTCGTGGGCGAACAGCACCGGCCGGCCCGAGGTGACGAGCACCACGAGAGCGGTGACGAGCCCGAGCACGAGCACCACGGGCGCGGTGACGATCACGACGACGAGGTCGAGGGCCCGCTTCGCCCGCGAGGTCGCGGGTCGGGCCGGCGGCACGGCGACGGGCGGGGCCGCCGGCACGGGCGCGACCGGGACCGCGGGCGACGGGCGTTCGACCTCCTCCTCCCCCAGCTGTCGCACGTCCATCCCCCTGATTCGGGCACCCGCTCGAACCCTCACCCGACGGGCCGCAACTTAGCAGTGGTGCCGTCGTCGCCGCTCGGCGTGCTACCGGCTCGCGACCCGTGGTCACGCAACGTGCGGGGTGGGGTGCGGGGTTCGCGGCTCCCGGGCCCGAGTGCCTACCATGCGCTCATGCTCGCCGTGGTCTGGCACTACTGGATCGGCGTCGCGCTCACCGTCGGGGTCCTGCTGACGGTCGTCGCGCTCGCCGTCGGCTACCTCAAGGAAGTCGAGTCGACGCGCTACCCCAAGGGGCGGTAGGCCCGTGGCGAGCCCCGTCGACTGGGATCTCGCCGAGCGGGTGGCGGTCCGGGTCGCCGGGCGGGAGCCGCTGGCCGAGTCCTACCACTACGCGCGCCTGGCCCAGGACTTCGAGGAGGTCACCGCGCTCGCCGAGGAGCTCGTCGAGCGGGCGACCGGCCTGCGGTCCGCGAGCGGGCCGGCGCGGGCGAGGGTCGTCGACCGGGGTGACTGGGTGCGGGCCAACCTGGCCAGCTTCGGGCGGCTGCTCCGGCCGCTCACCGACCGCATGGCCGAGCGCCTCGAGGACCGGCGGGGCCCGGGAGCCCTGCTGGCCGGCGCGTCGCGCAAGACGGCCGCGGTCGAGATCGGGGCCGTCCTCGGGTGGATGGCCACCCGGGTGCTGGGCCAGTACGACCTGCTGATCATCGAGGACGAGGACCCCGACGACCAGGACATCGTCTACTACGTCGGGCCCAACGTACTGGCGCTGGAGAAGCGGTTCGGCTTCCCGCCCCGGGAGTTCCGCCTGTGGCTGGCGCTGCACGAGGTCACCCACCGGGCGCAGTTCACCGGCATCCCGTGGCTGCGGGAGCACTTCCTCTCGCTGGTCAACAAGACGCTGGAGGCGGTCGACCCCGACCCCCGGCGCTTCCTCGACGCCCTGTCCCGGGTGGTCAAGGACCTGCGGGCCGGCAACAACCCGCTGGACGAGGGCGGCCTGGCCACGCTGCTGGCCAGCCCCGACCAGCGCGACCTGTTCGGCCGCATCGGCGGGATGATGAGCCTGCTCGAGGGCCACGGCGACGTGACCATGGACCGGGCCGGCGAGGGGCACGTCCCCTCGGCCGACCGCTTCTCCCGGGCGCTGCGGCAGCGCCGCCGTGAGGGCGGCAGCGTCGCCAAGCTGGTGCAGCGCCTGGTCGGCATCGACGCCAAGCTCAAGCAGTACGCGCAGGGTGAGGCGTTCATCGCCTACGTCGAGCGCCACGGCGGGCCCCGGGCGTTGGACGCCGCCTGGCGGGGGCCGGAGTGGCTGCCGGACATGGCCGAGATCCGTTCGCCGCAGGACTGGCTCGACCGCGTCCGCCTGTCCGAGGAGCTCGTCGGCTAGGCCGGGCACGGCGGTGGCGGACGACCCGGCGGAGGCGCTGCTCGACCGGCTCGCCGCCCGGTGCGACTTCCCGCCGCCCGGTACGGCGGTGACCTGCGCGGTGTCCGGCGGTGCCGACTCGCTGGCGCTGCTCGTGCTCGCGGTCCACGCCGGATGCCGGGTCACCGCGGTCCACGTCGACCACGGCCTGCGCCCCGGATCGGCTGCCGAGGCCGACGTCGTCCGGCGGGCGGCCGAGCGGTTCGGCGCCGCCTTCCGGTCCGAGTCCGTGCGGGTGCCGCCCGGCCCGAACCTGGAGGCCCGGGCCCGCGCCGCCCGCTACGCGGTGCTGCCGCCCGACGTGCTCACCGGCCACACCGCCGACGACCAGGCCGAGACCGTGCTGCTCAACCTGCTGCGGGGCGCCGCCCTGGACGGCCTCGCCGGGATGGACCCCGCCCGCCGGCCGCTGCGGCGCCTGCGCCGGGCCGAGGCGCGGGCGCTGTGCGACGCGCTCGGCCTCACCCCGGTGGTCGACCACACCAACGTCGACCCCGCCTTCCGGCGCAACCGGGTGCGTCACGAGCTGCTGCCCCTCCTCGACGACATCGCCGGCCGGGACGTCGTGCCCGTGATCGCCCGCCAGGCCGACCTGCTGCGGGACGACGCCGCGCTGCTCGACGAGCTGGCCGGGGCCCTCGACCCCCGGGACGCCCGGGCGCTCGCCGCGGCGCCGGCGCCCCTGGCGCGGCGGGCGGTGCGGCGCTGGCTGCGTGAGGCCGGCCCGGGGGGTGGGGAGCGCCACCCGCCGGACGCCGCCGCCACCGAGCGGGTCCTGGCCGTGGCCCGGGGCGAGGCGGTGGCCTGCGAGCTCGCCGGCGGGTGGCGGGTGGCACGCACCCGCGGCCGGCTGCGGCTGGAGCCGCCCGACCGCGGGTGAGGCCGGCCACCCGGCGTGGTCGCGCTTGGGATCGGCGGCGGGGCGGCCGGTAGCGTCTGGTCCCGCATGGCGAACGATCCCGGCGACATCCGCACCGCTCCCGGACCCTCCGTGCCCGCGGCGCCCCCCGACGGCGCGGCGCACCACTTCGCGGACCCGGCGCTGGGGCCGGTCGTCGTCGGCGAGGAGCAGATCCGCGCCCGCATCGCCGAGCTGGGCGAGCAGATCACCGCCGACTACGCGGACGAGCCGCCGCTGCTCGTCTGCGTCCTCAAGGGCGCGTTCATCTTCCTGGCCGACCTCGTGCGCGCCATCCGCCTGCCGGTCGAGGTCGACTTCATGGCGGTGTCGTCCTACGGCGCCTCCACCCGCTCCTCCGGCGTCGTGCGCATCGTCAAGGACCTCGACATCGACCTGGCCGGCCGCCGGGTGATCCTGGTCGAGGACATCGTCGACTCGGGGCTCACGCTCACGTTCCTGCGGCGCAACCTGCTCGCCCGCCAGCCGAAGAGCCTCGAGGTGTGCGCCCTCTTCGTGCGCCAGGGCAACCAGAAGACCGAGGAGGTCCTCCGCTACGTCGGCTTCGAGATCCCGCCCGCCTTCGTGCTCGGCTACGGCCTCGACGTGGGCGAGCGCTACCGCAACCTGCCCTACGTCTGCGAGTACCGCCCCGAGGGCGGGGATGCGGTCTGACGGGCTCCACCGTCCACCGGTAGCCTGGCCCGCACCGTGAAACGCTTCCCGCGCGCCGCCCTCGTCTACCTGCTCGTCGGTGCCGCCGTGCTCTTCGTGGGCCTGCGGTTCTCCAGCCGGGCGCCCGAGCGGGAGGAGCTCGACCTCTCGCAGTTCCGGCAGGCGGTCGACGAGGGCGAGGTCGTCACCGCCGAGATCAAGGACCGCGACAACGTCGTGGTCGGCAAGCTGGCGGACGACACCGAGTACAAGGTCTCGTTCCCCGCCGAGTACGCCGACGAGCTGGTCGAGCAGCTCCACGAGGCCGACCCGGGCATCGAGGTCACGACCGACGCCCAGTCCGACTCGATGTGGACCGGCCTGCTGTTCAGCGTGCTCCCGATCGTGCTCCTGGTCGGCGCCTTCATCCTCATCATGAACGTGATGCAGGGCGGCGGCCGCGGGGTCATGCAGTTCGGCAAGTCACGGGCCAAGCAGGTCTCCAAGGACGCGCCCACGGTCACCTTCGCCGACGTGGCCGGCTGCGACGAGGCGGTCGAGGAGCTGCAGGAGATCAAGGAGTTCCTGCAGGACCCGGCCCGGTTCCAGGCCATCGGCGCCCGCATCCCCAAGGGCGTGCTGCTCTACGGCCCGCCGGGCACCGGCAAGACGCTGCTGGCACGGGCGGTGGCCGGCGAGGCGGGCGTGCCGTTCTTCGCCATCTCCGGCTCCGACTTCGTCGAGATGTTCGTCGGTGTCGGCGCCAGCCGGGTCCGCGACCTGTTCGAGAAGGCCAAGCAGGCCGCGCCGGCCATCGTCTTCGTCGACGAGATCGACGCCGTCGGTCGCCACCGCGGCGCCGGCATGGGCGGCGGCCACGACGAGCGCGAGCAGACCCTGAACCAGCTGCTCGTCGAGATGGACGGCTTCGACGCCCGCACCGGCGTCATCCTCATCGCCGCAACCAACCGGCCCGACATCCTCGACCCGGCGCTGCTGCGGCCCGGCCGCTTCGACCGCCAGATCGTCGTCGACCAGCCCGACCTCGAGGGCCGCAAGGCCATCCTGGCCGTCCACGCCAAGGGCAAGCCGCTGGCCCCCGACGTCCGACTCGACGTGCTGGCCCGTCGCACGCCCGGGTTCACCGGCGCCGACCTCGCCAACCTCATGAACGAGGCGGCGCTGCTGACCGCCCGCCGGGGCGGCGCGACCATCTCGATGGCGGCGCTGGAGGCGTCGATCGACCGCGTGCTCGCCGGCCCCGAGCGCAAGACGCGGGTCATGTCCGACCACGAGAAGCGGGTGATCGCCTACCACGAGGGCGGCCACACGCTGGTCGGCCACGTGCTCGAGGGCACCGACCCGATCCACAAGGTGTCGATCGTCTCCCGGGGGCGGGCGCTGGGCTGGACGCTCGCCCTGCCCACCGAGGACAAGTACCTGCGGACCCGGGGCGAGCTCATCGACACGATGACGATGCTGCTCGGCGGCCGGACGGCCGAGGAGCTGGTGTTCGGTGAGCCGACGACCGGCGCCAGCGACGACATCGAGCGCTGCACCGAGATCGCCCGGGCCATGGTGACCACCTACGGCATGAGCGACCGGCTCGGGCCCCAGCAGCTGGGCAGCAAGTCGGGCGAGGTCTTCCTGGGCAAGGACTACGGCCACGAGGCCACCTACTCCGACGAGGTCGCCGGCCTCATCGACGACGAGGTGCGCCGCCTCGTCGACCACGCGCACGACCGGGCCCGGTTCATCCTCACCACCCACCGGGCCACGCTCGACCGGCTGGCCGCCGCGCTCGTCGAGAAGGAGACCCTCGACGAGCGCGACCTCGCCGAGGTGTTCGGCGACATCGACAAGGGCGCCGGCATCGAGCTGCCGCTCGACCAGCTGCCCGCGCCGGGCGGCACCGGGCCGCGGACCGCCGCCGGGGTGACCGTGGCCGAGGCGTCGGAGCCGGTGGACGCCGTGCCGGCGCCGGCCGGCGCCGTCGAGGTGCTGCGCGAGCTCGTCCGGCGCTGGCGCAGCCTCCGGGCCCCCCGCCCGTCGGGCACCTGAGCGCCGGGGGGAGGGCGACACATGTCAGACGACTGGCCGAGCCGGGAGTTCCCGCCCATCGACACCCCGATGGACCTCGACCGCATCGCCAAGGCGGTGCGCGAGATCCTGGAGGCGATCGGCGAGGACCCCGACCGGGACGGTCTGCGGGACACGCCGACCCGGGTGGCGCGCTTCTACGCCGAGGTGTGCGCCGGCCTGCACGAGAAGGCCGACACCCACCTGGCCGTCACCTTCGACGCGAGCCACGACGAGATGGTGATGGTGCGGGACATCCCGGTGCAGAGCCTGTGCGAGCACCACCTCGTCCCGTTCATCGGCAAGGCGCACGTCGCCTACATCCCCGGGACCGACGGTCGCATCACCGGCCTGTCCAAGCTGGCCCGCCTGGTCGACGCGTTCGCCCGCCGGCCCCAGGTGCAGGAGCGCCTCACCGTCCAGGTCGCCGACGAGATCGACCGCACCCTCCACCCCCGGGGCGTCATGGTCGTGGTCGAGGCCGAGCACCTGTGCATGACGATGCGCGGCGTCCGCAAGCCCGGCGCGACGACCGTCACCTCGGCGGTGCGGGGCCTGTTCCGCACCAACGTGGCCACCCGCGAGGAGGCCATGCGATTCATCATCGGCCAGCGCTGACGCTGGCGGCCGTCGCCCGATCCCTCTTGGCCACGCTGCGCGCGCCCTCGCGCCCGCAGCGCACTGCCGAGCGTGGCGGCAGGGAGCGTAGGATGTGCACCTGTGCAGGTCAGCCGTCCTCGGATCATGGGTGTCGTCAACGTGACCCCAGATTCGTTCTCGGACGGGGGCCGCTACCTCGACCACGACGCCGCCATCGCCCACGCGCACCGGGTGGTGGCCGAGGGCGCCGACTGGGTCGACGTCGGCGGCGAGTCGACGCGACCCCGGGCCGAGCCCGTCCCGGTCGACGAGGAGCTGCGGCGGGTCCTGCCCGTCGTGCGGGCGCTGGCGGCGGACGGCGTCCCGGTGTCGATCGACACCCGCAAGGCCGAGGTGGCCCGAGCCGCCGTCGAGGCCGGCGCGCGCCTGGTCAACGACGTCTCGGCGTCGCTGGCCGAGGTCGCGGCTGAGGGCGGCGTCGGGTTCGTCGCCATGCACATGATGGGCGACCCCCGCACGATGCAGGACGACCCCCGCTACGACGACGTGGTCGTCGAGGTGCGCGACTTCCTCGTGGCCCGCGCCGAAGCCGCCCGCGCCGCCGGGGTCCGCGAGGTGTGGATCGACCCCGGCATCGGCTTCGGCAAGACCGTCGAGCACAACCTCGACCTGCTGGCCAACCTGGACGTGCTGGTGGCGACCGGCTTCCCCGTGCTCGTCGGGACGAGCCGGAAGGCGACCCTGGGCGCCCTCGCCGCCCGGGTCGACCCGGGGGGCCGGACCCCGCCGCCCACCGACCGGCTGGAGGGCTCGGTGGCCACCGCCCTGTGGTCGGTGCGCTGCGGGGCGGCGATGGTGCGGGTGCACGACGTGGCCGCGACGGTGCGGGCGCTCGAGGCCCTCGAGCTGGCGGCGCCCGTCGCGTGAGGACGACAAGGAGACCGGTGACGTGGCAGCGATGAAGGGCAAGTGGGCCCAAGGGATCACACCCCGCAACTTCTTCTGGGTGATCAAGGACCGGCTGGCGGTGTGCGAGCGCCCCGGCGGTTACGGCGCCAACCACCGCAGGGTCCGGCGACAGGAGGAGATCATCTGGATCCGCGAGCAGGGCTTCACGCGCGTGATCTCGCTGATCAACGCCACGCACAACCTGCACAACTACGACGAGCTCGGCGTGGCCTGGCTGCACCGGCCGCAGGGGCCGAACGACGACCCCGTGGTGTTCCAGCGCAACTTCTACCGCGAGCTGCACCAGCTCCTGGCCAACGGCGAGAAGCTGATCATCCACCAGGAGGAGGTCGGCGACCGGGTGTGCGGGCTCATCGCCGGCTACCTGCTGTGGGCCAACCTCGTGCCCTACGGGCCCCAGGCCATCTCCGTGACCGAGCGGCTGACCGGCCGGCAGCTCGGGCCGCTCGGGCGGAGCCTCGTGGCCTCCGCGGCCCAGCTGCGTGACCAGGCCCAGTCGGGGACCTCCCCCTCCTCGCCGTCGTCCCCGTCGTGACCGCCGCGGCCGACCGCATCGAGCTGCGCGGCCTGCGCCTGCGGGGGCGGGTCGGCGTGCTGGACCTCGAGCGGGCCCAGGACCAGCCGCTGGAGCTCGACCTCGACCTCGCCGTCGACCTGGCCGCCGCCGCGGCCAGCGACGACCTCGGCGACACCGTCGACTACGCCGCCGTGTGCGACCGGGTGGCGGCGACGGTCGCCGAGGGCCACGTCAACCTGCTCGAGCACCTCGGCGCCCGGGTGGCCGACGCCGTGCTGGACCTGGACGGCCGGATCCGCGAGGTGGCGGTGACGGTGCGCAAGCTGCGGCCGCCCGTGCCCCACGACCTCGCGACCTCGGGCGTCCACCTCGTCCGGGCCCGGGGGTGAGAACCGTGACCGGGACCGGCGACGAGCGCGGCGCGGCGCGTCCGGCGGGGCGACGGGTGTTCCTCGGCCTCGGCTCGAACCTCGGCGACCGCGCCCGCCACCTGCGGGACGCCGTCGACACGCTGCGCGGTCTCGGGCTCGTGGGCGTGTCGCCGGTGTACGAGACCGAGCCGGTGGGCGGGCCCGCCGGCCAGCAGCCCTACCTGAACCTCGTCGTCGAGCTGCGCACCGACCGGTCGCCGCAGGAGCTGCTCGGCGTGTGCCGGCGCCTGGAGGCGGCCGCACAGCGGGTGCGGACCGAGCGCTGGGGGCCGCGCACGCTGGACGTCGACGTGCTGTGGATCGAGGGGGTCGAGCTCGACACGCCGGACCTCGTCGTCCCGCACCCCCGGATGTGGGAGCGGCGCTTCGTCGTCGCCCCGCTGCACGACCTCGCCCCCGACGTGGCCGACGACGCGGCGCTCGCCGTGGCGGACGGCGCCGTCCGGCGCCTCGGCGCCCTCGACGAGCTGTGAGCCCGGCGGACCGACCGGGGCGGCGGCCCCGGCACGTGCGGATCATCGGCCCCGGGCGGGCGGGCACGTCGCTGGCGCTGGCCCTCACCAGCGCGGGGTGGGAGGTCGGGCCGATGCTCGGTCGGGGCGACGACCTCGCCGGCGCCGCCCGGGACGTCGACCTGCTGGTGATCGCGACGCCCGACGACGAGATCCGGGGCGTGGCCAAGACCGTCGAGCCGCACGAGGGCACCGTCGTCGCCCACCTGTCCGGCGCCCGGGGCCTGGACGTGCTGGCGCCGCACCGCCGGCGGGCCGGCCTCCACCCCCTCGTCGCCCTGCCCACCCCCGAGATCGGGGCCAAGCGCCTGGTGGGGGCCTGGTTCGCCGTCGCCGGTGACCCGCTGGTCGAGGAGATCGTGGCGGCGCTGCGGGGCCGCTCGTTCGCGGTCGCCGACGCCGACCGGGCCCTCTACCACGCGGCGGCGGCCATCGCCTCCAACCACCTCGTCGCCCTGCTGGGGCAGGTCGAGCGGCTGGCCGAGGCGGTGGGGGTGCCGTTCGAGGCCTACCTGGAGCTGGCCGAGGCGACCCTCGCCAACGTCGGCGAGCTGGGCCCCGCCCGTGCGCTCACCGGCCCGGCCGCCCGGGGCGACGAGTCGACCATCCGCCGCCACCTGCGAGCCCTGCCGGCGGAGGAGCGCCGGGCCTACCGGGGCATGGTGGACGCCGCCCGGCGGCTGGCGGCCCGCCGCCGGCGCCACGGGCGGGACCGGGACCAGCGAGACCACGAGGACCACGAGGAGGGCGACGCCCGGTGAACCGACCGCTCACCGTGACCACGATCGGCGAGCTGCGCGAGCTGCTGGCCGAGCACCGGGCCGCGGGCCGCTCGGTCGGGTTCGTCCCCACGATGGGCTACCTGCACGAGGGCCACGCGTCGCTGATGCGGGCGGCCCGGGAGCACGACGACGTCGTCGTCGTCTCGGTGTTCGTCAACCCGTTGCAGTTCGGCGAGGGCGAGGACCTCGACACCTACCCCCGTGACCTGGCGCGCGACACCGAGGTGGCCGCGGCCGAGGGCGTGGACCTGCTCTTCGTCCCCCCGGTCGAGGAGATGTACCCCGAGCCCGTGCTGACCACGGTCTCGGTGGCGAAGGTGTCCGAACCGATGGAGGGCGCCGCCCGCCCCGGCCACTTCGATGGGGTGGCGCCGGTCGTGGCGAAGCTGTTCAACATCGTCGGGCCATGCCGGGCCTACTTCGGCGCCAAGGACTTCCAGCAGCTGGCGGTCGTGCGGCGCATGGTGCGCGACCTGTCGTTCCCGGTCGAGGTCGTGGGGTGCCCGACGGTCCGGGAGCTCGACGGGCTGGCCATGTCGTCGCGGAACGCCTACCTCACGCCCGAGCAGCGGGAGGCCGCCCCGGTGATCCACCGGGCGCTGCGGGCCGGGGCGGCGGCCATCGCCGCCGGCGAGCGCGACCCGCAGACGGTGCGCGAGCTGGTGGCCGGCATCATCGAGGCCGAGCCGCTGGCCGAGCTGGACTACGTCGAGGTGGTCGATGCAGACTCTCTCGCCACCCCGGAGACGCTCCGGGGGAATCTGCGGCTCCTCGCCGCTGTTCGGTTCGGACGAGCGAGGCTCATCGACAACGTGGGGGTGACCGTCTGACGGCACCCACCGAGGGAGGGTTGCGACCCGTGCGCCGACGCATGCTCAAGTCGAAGATCCACCGG
>DATGPY010000291.1:0-13643 GCA_035304465.1 Acidimicrobiales bacterium
GTCGGGCGCCGACCTTGGCTGCGTAGCCGTTGTCGCGCTCGACCTCGGCGTCGGTGTCCATTGATTGTGTTCCTCCCTCGGCCGTTCCCCAGAACCACGGCCTTGACCCAGGCACCCCGCCCCGAGAACTCAGGGCAAGCAGGTGCCTACTCTACGCACCGAATCGGCCCCCCGACAATCACTGCGAGTGCACCTCCCCGGTCGCGTCCGTGTCGATCATGACCCCTCGACCGGCGGAACGCCACCTGGAGTGTCATCTCGTGCGACTTCCGCGACCGAACTGTCACGAAGTGCAGCGAGGATGGCGCATGCAGTGATGGCCGCGGTCTCAGCGCGCAGCGTGTGGGGGCCGAGCCGGATCGTCGGCAACCCCGTTTCCCGCTCGGCGGGCGACCAGCCGCCCTCGGGGCCGACCAGCACGGTGGGTCGCGCCAGGCTCGGCGGCCCGCCGGCCCGGTCGGCCAGCGCCGCGCCCGGCAGCGCCGCCGCGGCGGCGAACGTGGTGACCGGCTCGACCACCGGCAGCCGGGTCCGGCGGCACTGCATCGCCGCCTGGCGGGCGATCTCGACCAGGCGCCCGTGCTGCCGCTCCGCCTTCGCCGGGTCGGGGCGCACGACCGAGCGGGCGGCCACGAACGGCACGATCCGGTCGGCGCCCAGCTCGGTCAGCTTCTGCACGACGAGCGCGTTCCGATCGCCCTTCACCAGCGCGAAGCCGACCGTGATCGGCGGCGCCGGCGCCGGGTCGGTCACGACGTCGCCGGCGGCCTCGACGTCCCCACCGGCGGCGAGCCGGGCGGGCCGCCACCGTCCGTGACCGTCCGCGACCGTCACGGGAGCGCCCGGCCGCAGGCGCAGCACGCGCACGACGTGGTGGCGGTCCTCCGATGCGAGGTCGGGCGCCGCCAGATCGTCGACGAAGAGGTGCGCCTCCGCGGTGGCCGGCGTGACCGCCCCGTCACCGGCGGCGGCCGTCATCGGCTGTCACCCCGGCCGGCCACGGCCGCTACTTGAACGCCGAGCGGAGGCGGGACATGAGCCCGTTGGGCGGCGGCGCCACCGGCTCGCCGCGCAGCTCGGCCAGCCGGCGCAGCAGCTCCTCCTCTTCCTCGCCGAGCTCGGTCGGCACCTCGACGACGACGGTCACCAGCAGGTCGCCGCGGCTGCGCCGCTCGAGGTGCGGCACCCCGCGGCCCCGCAGCCGGAACGTCGTGCCCGACGGCGTGCCCCGGGGCACCTCCAGGTTCTCGACGCCGTCCAGGGTCTCGAGCTCCAGCGTCGTGCCCAGCACCGCCTGCGTGTAGGGCAGCTCGATCGTCGTGTGCAGGTCGACGCCGTCCCGGGTGAACCGGGGGTGGGGCCGCACCCGCAGGTGGACGTAGAGGTCGCCGGGGCGTCCGCCCCGGGGGCCCGCCGCGCCCCGGCCCGACAGCCGCAGCGTCGAGCCGGTGTCGACGCCGGCGGGGATGTCGACGGTGTAGGTGCGCTCCTCGATGACCCGGCCCTCGCCGCCGCAACGGGGGCACGGGCTGGGGATGACCTCGCCAGACCCGCCGCAGCGGGCGCACGGCGACGACTGCACCACCGAGCCGATCAGCGACTGGCGCACCCGCTGCACGTGACCGGTGCCCTGGCACTCGTAGCAGGTCACCGGCTGGGTGCCCTCGGCGGCGCCGGTCGCGTTGCACTCCTGGCAGGCGACGGCCGTGCGCACCGACACCGCGTGCTCGCAGCCGAACACGGCGTCGGTGAAGTCGAGGTCGGCCACCACCTCGAGGTCCTCGCCCCGGGGCGGTCCCGACTGGCGCCGCCCACCGCCGAACGGGCTCGCCCCGAAGAACGCCTCGAAGACGTCCCCGAGGCCGCCGAAGTCGAACGGGCTGCCCGTGCGGACGGTGCCCTCGACGCCCTCGGGGCCGAAGGCGTCGTACCGGCGGCGCTTCTCGGGGTCGGACAGGACCTCGTAGGCGCGCGCCACCTGCTTGAACTTGGCCTCGGCCTCGGGGTCGTTGTGACCCGTGTCCGGGTGCAGCTCCCGGGCCAGGCGCCGGAAGGCGCGCTTGATCTCGTCCTGCGACGCGTCGCGTGGGACGCCGAGGAGCTCGTAGTAGTCGGGCTCGCTGCTGGGCACGATCCGGTCAGCCCTCGGTGAGCCGGTTGGACAGGCGGTCGCTCACCACGGCGACCGCGGCGAGCGCTTGCGGGTAGTTCATGCGGGTGGGGCCGAGCACACCGATGGTGCCCGCCCGCTCGCCGTCGATCTCGTAGGGGGCGACGACCAGCGAGCACTCCGACAGCGGCGGCATGCCGGTCTCGGTGCCGATCGCGACGTCGAGGCCCCGGTTGATCACGTCCCGCAGGAGCGACACGACGACGTACTGCTGCTCGAGGACGGCGAGCACCTCGCGCACGGTCTCGAGGGCGTCGAAGGCCTGCGCCATGTGCGCGGTGCCGCCCACGTAGACCTGGTCCGGCTCCGCCGTCCGCCGGGAGACGAGGGCCTCGACGGCCCGCCGGCTGACGGCGTCGGTGGGGGCGTTGCCGGTCTGCGGGACGTTGCCCACCTGGTCGCGGCGGACGCCGGTGAGGTGGCGTGCCAGGTGGGCGCTCGCGGTGTTGACGTGCTCGTCACCCGCCTCGCCGGGCAGCTCGAAGGTGTGCTTCTCCACGCTGCCGTCGCTCAGCACCGCCACGACGACCGCGTGGGTGGTGCTGATCGACACCACCTGCACGGAGCGCACCGTCGCCTCGGCCGGCTCGGGGGCCACGACGACGCTGGTGAGCTTCGTCAGGTTGGAGAGGAGGCGGCTCGTCTGCGCGAGCATCTCCTCGACCTCGCCGTGGGCCTTGTCGAAGAACTCGCGCACCTGGCTCTGCGAGCGGTCACCGAGGGTCGTCGGCGGCCGCAGGTTGTCCACGAAGAACCGATAGCCCTTCTCGGTCGGCACGCGTCCGGCCGAGGTGTGCGGCTGCCGCAGGTAGCCCTCGGCCTCGAGGCCCGCCATCTCGTTGCGCACGGTGGCTGACGACACGTCGACGCCGGGGGCCGACGCGACGTGGCTGGAACCCACCGGCTGCGCTGTCTCGATGTACTCCTCCACGACGGCACGGAGGATCGCCGCTTTGCGTTCGTCGAGCATCGTCATCACCTGGGGACCAGCAGTCCCGCGCTGCTGAAGCCCCCAGATAGCAGTCGAGTCTACCGAGTGCTAATGGCGGCGAGGACGTCCGCGCAAGGCCACGGTCAGTCGTCGATCCGCAGCGCGCTGATGAAGGCCTCCTGGGGCACCTCCACGCGGCCGATGCTCTTCATCCGCTTCTTGCCCTCCTTCTGGCGCTCGAGCAGCTTGCGCTTCCGGGTGATGTCGCCGCCGTAGCACTTGGCCAGCACGTCCTTGCGCTTGGCCTTGACCGTCTCCCGGGCGATGATCCGCCCGCCCATGGCGGCCTGGATGGGGACGTCGAACATCTGCCGGGGGATGAGCTCGCGCAGCTTCTCGGCCATGCGCCGGCCGTAGTCGTAGGCGCGGTCCCGGTGGACGATGGCGCTGAAGGCGTCGGCCGCGACGCCGTTGAGCAGGATGTCGACCTTGACCAGGTCGGAGGCCGCGTAGCCGGCCGGCTCGTAGTCGAGGCTGGCGTAGCCCTGCGTGCGGGACTTGAGCTGGTCGAAGAAGTCGCGCACGACCTCGGCCAGCGGCAGGCGGTAGACGAGCTCGATGCGCTCGGGCGAGAGGTACTCGAGGCGCAGCATCTCGCCCCGCCGCGACTGGCAGAGCTCCATGAGCGCGCCCGTGAACTCGCTCGGGGTGAGGATGGTGCAGGTCAGGTACGGCTCCTCGATCTGCTCGACCGAGGCCGCCGGGGGCATCGAGGAGGGGTTGTCGATCTCGAGCACGTTGCCGTCGGTCGTGTGCACGCGGTACGCGACCGAGGGCGCGGTGGCGATGAGGCTGAGGTCGAACTCCCGCTCGAGCCGCTCCCGGACGATCTCCATGTGCAGCAGGCCGAGGAACCCGCAGCGGAAGCCGAAGCCGAGGGCGCCGGAGGTCTCGGGCTCGAACGTGAAGCTGGCGTCGTTCAGCCGCAGCCGCTCCAGGGCGTCGCGCAGGTCGCTGAACTCGTCGCCGTCCACCGGGTAGAGCCCGCAGAACACCATCGGCTTGGGGTCCCGGTAGCCGGCGAGCGGCTCGTCCGCGGGGCGGGCGGCCTCGGTCACCGTCTCGCCCGAGCGGGCCTCCCCCACGTCCTTGATGCCGGCGATGAGGTAGCCGGTCTCTCCCGGGCCGAGCTCGTCGACCACGACGTCGGCAGGGGTGCGGATCCCCACCTCGTCGGCGACGTGGGTGGTGCCGGCCTGCATGAACCGCAGACGGGCCCCGGTGCGCAGCCGGCCGTTCACCACCCGAACCGAGGAGACGACACCCCGGTAGGGGTCGTAGTGCGAGTCGAAGATGAGGGCCTGCAGCGGGGCGTCGGGGTCGCCGGTCGGCGGCGGGACCCGCTCGATGACCGCCTCCAGCAGCTCGGGCACGCCCTCGCCGGTCTTGGCGCTGATCCGCAGGATCTCGTCGGCCGGGATGCCGAGGACCTTCTCGATCTCCCCCGCGTAGCGGTCGGGGTCGGCCGCCGGCAGGTCGATCTTGTTCAGCGCGGCGACGATCTCCAGGTCGTGCTCCAGGGCCAGGTAGCAGTTGGCCAGCGTCTGCGCCTCGATCCCCTGGGCGGCGTCGACGAGCAGGACGACGCCCTCGCAGGCGGCCAGCGAGCGCGACACCTCGTAGCCGAAGTCGACGTGGCCCGGTGTGTCGATGAGGTCGATGACGTGGTCGCGGTAGCTCAGCCGGACCGACTGGAGCTTGATCGTGATGCCCCGCTCGCGCTCGAGCTCCATCGAGTCGAGGTACTGGGCCCGCATCTCGCGCTCGTCGACGGCGCCGGTCAGCTCGAGCAGGCGGTCGGCGAGGGTCGACTTGCCGTGGTCGATGTGGGCGATGATCGAGATGTTGCGGATGCGGTCAAGGTCCATAAGCGGGCCGTGTGAGCGTAGCGGGGCACCCCCACCGCCCCGACAGCGACCGTGGCCGGGGCCGAGATGACATCCGGCCACGGCGACCGATAGCCTGTCCCGGCTATTCCGTTCGCAGGAGACGAGTGAGAGAGCAGCCCCGTGGCGAACATCAAGAGCCAGATCAAGCGGAACCGGCAGAACATCCGTCGGCGTGAGCGCAACCGCGCCGTGCGCTCCGAGATCAAGACCCGCACCAAGCGGGCCGTGCAGGCCGCCGAGGCCGGCGCCGACGACGCCGAGGAGCGCCTCCGGCTCGCGATCAAGCGCATCGACAAGGCCGCCGCCAAGGGCGTCATCCACCGCAACGCCGCCGCCCGGCGCAAGTCCCGGCTCGTCGCCCGGGTGCGGCGGGCCCAGGAGGCCGCCGAGGCCTGACCCGACCTGCGGGCGCTGCCCGCGGCGCTGCTCTCGTGTGCCGGGCCGACGGCCCGGCACCGTCGCGTCGGGGCCGCCCGCCCACGTGCCGGTGCGGCTCGACGGCCGATCAGCGCGCGAGCTGCGCCAGGCGGGCGACCAGCACCTCCATCACCAGCTCGGCCGGCCACGCCTTGCCGCCCCGCAGGTCGATGTCCGCGGTGGCGAGCAGGTCGATCGCCCGGACGATGCGGTCGTGGCCGAGGCGCCTCGCCTGGGCGAGCAGCTTGCGGGCCGGGTAGCCCTTGAGCCCGAGCAGCTCGGCGGCCCCCTTCTCCCCCGCCACGGGCGCGCCGTCGAGCAGCAGCATGCGGCTGTAGTGGGTGTGGAGCGTGGCCAGGACCGCGAGCGGGTGGCGGCCGCCCCCCGACATCATCCGCTCGAGCTTGTCGAGCGCCGTCCGGATGTCGCCCCCGTCGATCGCGTCGGTCAGCTCCCACGGCGGCACGCCGCCCGCCTCGCCGAGGTGGGGCTCGACATCGGCGGCGGACAGCCGGGCGCCGGCGCCGTAGCTGCCGACCAGCGTCTCGATCAGCCCGACCAACCGCTGGGGGTCGTCGCCCAGCCACCCCACGACCTGCTTGCGGGCGGCGGCGTCGAGGTGCAGCCCGGCGGCCGCCAGCTGCTCCTCGACCCAGCCGTCCACCTTGTTGCGGCCCGGCCCGGTGTCGATCACCTCCCCCTCGGCCGCCTTGACCGCGTCGAGCAGCGACCGCGGCACCCGCCCACCGCTCCACACGAGGACGAGGGAGGTCGAAGGCAGCGGGTCGGCGAGGTACTCGACCAGCGGGGCGACCTGCGCCTGGCGGGTGAACATCTCCAGGTCGCGCCCGACCACCACCCGGCGCTCGGTCAGGAACGGGGGCGTCTGGGCGGCGTCCACCAGCGGCACGATCGAGGTCTCGCCCTCGGGGGGCGAGAACCGCTCGCGACCGACCTCCTCGACCGCGAGCCCGGGGTCGAGGTCGCCGGTCAGTTCGTGGACCAGGCTGCGGACGGCGTCGCGCAGCAGCACGTCGTCGTCGCCCTTGACGAGGTAGACGGGGGCATCGAGCCGGCGGCGGGTCACGCCCCATCCTCCCCCACCGCCGGCGCGCGATCCGACGCCGCCCCGCCGGCGGCCGCCCACACCGCCGGGCGTCGGGCCTCCAGCAGCGCGGTCATCGCCGCCGCGATCCGGCGGCTCCGGCGGACGTCGCTCGTGCGCAGCACCCGGCAGCCCTCCAGCACGGCGGCCGACTCGCGGGCGATGGCCTCGTCGCCCGCCCACCGGGTGGCGTCGAAGGCCAGTGGCACCCTGTGCGCGGCAGCCGCGTCGCGGGCGGCGCCGACCTCGCGCAGGTCGTCGACGACGGCGACCGTCGCCACGGCGGGGCCGCCCCGCTCGGCGGCGGCGAGCACGTCGCCGACGACCCCGACCGGCACGAGGACGACGGCCGCGCCGGCGTGAGCGGCCGCCACGGCCGCGTCGGCCGTGGCGGCCCGCACCGCGACCGGTGCCCCCTGGCCCCGCGCCACCGGGCCGACCAGGCGCGGCGGCAGCGAGACGTCGACCAGGTCGACCCCCGCCGCCCGCATGGCCGTGGCGGTCGCCGCGACCTCGGCCTCCCGGCCGAAACGGGGTGGCGGGACGGCGCCGGCCACCAGCACCCTCGTGCCCAGGTCGACCCGCGCGCCGGCCAGCTCGAGCACGGCGTCGGGGCACGGCAGCGGTGGTCGGGGCCGGGGCACGGGCGCCGAGGATAGGTGGGCCGCAGCCCGCCCCGGCACACCGATCCGCCGGTCCCGGCGGCGGGCCCGCGTCGAGGTCGACCTCGAGCCGGTCGGGCGTCGACGACACGACGGTGAGCCGCAGGCCGCCGGCGCCGACGACCGCGCCCGGGGGCGGGCTGACGGCGTCGAGGCCGTCGCCGTGCAGCCGGGCGGACCGGTCCGGGGCCGGGGCGAGCACGACCGCCGCCGGCCACCGCCGCCGCAGCGTCGCCGCCGTCTCCCGGCCGGCCGCCGCGCCGGTGCGCACGACGACGACGTCGACCCGCCGGACACCGCGGGCCCGGAGGCCGGCGAGGACGGCGGCGGCCCGGGACCGGCCGTCGACGACCACGACGGCCGCGCCGCCGTCGACCCACAGCTCGGCACCCGGGCCGAGCGGCTCGCCCTCGACCCGGGACGGGACCGGCACCGCCAGCGCCGCCACCGTGAGCGTCACCGCGACGGCGAGGCCGCCACCCGCCCGCAGGGCGGCCCCGAGCCGGGACCCCGCCCGCCGGCCGGCGACGACCGCGACCCCGGCCGCGGCGAGGGCGGCGAGGTGCCCCGCCCGCAGATCGCCCAGGGGCCAGCGGGCCCCGGCGGTGGCGACGGCCTGGAGCCACCACAGCAGCGCCCGGCTCGGGAGGTGCAGCGCCCCGGCGACGGCCCCGCCGGCGACGCCGGCGGCCAGCCCGGCGGTCAGGCCCCAGACCATCAGCGGGCCGGACGCCGGCCCGGCCAGCAGGTTGCAGGGCAGCGAGGCCAGGGGCACCGATCCGAAGGCGTGCACGAGCAACGGGGTCACTGCCGCCTGGGCCGCCACCGTGACGGCGAGAGGCGCGACCAGCCACCGGGGACCGGGCAGCGCCCGCTCCAGCCGGGCGGCACCGGCGACGATGCCGCCCGCACCGGCCACCGACAGCTGGAAGCCCAGTGAGGTGACGAGCAGCGGGTCGACGAGCAGCATCCCGGCGACCCCCAGCGCCAGCGTGCGGACCGACGAGGCCGGCCGCCCGAGCGCCGTGCCGACCGCCGCGACCGCGGCCATGGCGGTCGCCCGCAGCACCGAGGGTTCCGCCCGGGTGACGAGCGCGAACATCCCGAGCACGGCGAGCGTGGCGACGAGGCGGGGCCCGAACCGCAGGCGGGTGAGCACGGGGCCGGCCACGACGAGGACGAACGCGACGTTCTGGCCGGAGACGGCGAGGAGGTGGGTCAGGCCGGCGGCGGCGAAGGCGTCGGCCACCTCCGGCGGCTGGTCGCGATCGTCGCCCAAGGTGATGCCCGCGAGCAGGCTCCGCTGGTCGGCGGGCAGGCCCGACGCGCCGCGGGCGAGGGTGCGCCGGAGGGTGTTGGCGAGCCGCGTGGCGGGATCGCCGGCCCGCCACCCCACGACGGTGTCGACCCGGAGGCGGCCGGCGACGTGCCGGTGGCGGGCCCGGCGGTCCGCGGCACTCGGCCCGGTCACCTCCCCGACCACGGTGACGCGCTCGCCGGTCAGGCGGTGGCCGAGGGCGGCGGCCGCGGCGCCCCGGGCCGTCGCCCGCAGCCGGCGGCCCTGGTGGCGCACCAGGACGGTGACCGAGCCCCGGCCGGCGGGCTCGGGATCGCCGACCAGGACGACCTCGGCCTGCACCGGGCCTGTGTCGAGCGGGGCGGCCAGCCCGGCGAGCGACCGGTGGGCCAGCGCGGCGGAGGCGAGCGCTGCCGCCAGGCAGAGCGCGACCGGCGCGACCCGCCGGCCCCGGGCGCCGGCCGGGGACCGGGCGCCCGCGGCCACGAGCACCGCCACGGCGAGGACGGGCAGGGCGGGCGGCGACGCGGGCACGTGGCCGTCGACGGTCGCCACCGCCGCCGCCCACACCGCGGCGGCGAGCGCGACGGCCCAGCGGTCGGACACGGGTCAGACCGTCACGAGGTCGCGGATCCGGGCGAGCTTCGCCTCGCCGATGCCCCGCACGTCGATGAGGTCGTCGACCGTGCGGAACGGGCCGTGCCGCTCCCGGTGCTCGACGATGGCCTGTGCCGTGGCGGGGCCGATGCCGGGCAGCTCCTCGAGCGCGGCGGCGTCCGCGGCGTTGACGTCGATCGGCGCGCCCGGCCCGCTCCCGCCACCCGTCGGGCCGCCGGGCGGTGCCCCGGCGCCCGGCACGGCCGGCACAGCCGGTGGGGCCTCCTCGCCCCGGCGCAGCACGTAGACCTGCTGGCCGTCGACGAGGGGCGCGGCGAGGTTGATGCGGGCCAGGTCGGCGTCGGGGGCGGCGCCGCCGGCGGCCTCGACGGCGTCGGCCACCCGGGCGCCGACCGGGAGGCGCTGCACGCCCGGCGTCGCGACCGCGCCGGCGACGTGGACCACCACCCCGGCGGCGGGCGCGCCCCCGCCGGCCGCCAGGTCGGCCGGGTGCTCGCTCCCGGACACCGTGCCGCCGGCCGCGCTCGCGGGCGGGACGGCGCCGTCCGTCGTGGCGCCGGTCGGGTCGGCCACCCCGGGCGCGAAGGGGATGTCGACCTCGGGCGGCGCCGGCGGCGCGGCCACCGCCCGCCACCCGAGGACGCCGGTGACGGCCAGGACGAGCAGCACGGCACCGACCTGGGCCGGGCGCCACCCGGACGCCGCCAGGTCGTCGAGGCGGTCGCGCCAGGTGCGGGGCGGCAGCGGTCGGAGGAGCTCCTCGGGCGGGACGGGGTGGTCGGCGGGCCCACCGGCAAGGTCGAACGGGTCGCGGTCGTCGGTGGCGACGGGGCGCGGGGACATCGCGGTCCTCCTGGGCGCGGCGCCGGCGGAGGTGCCGGCGTGCCGGTCGATCGGCCGCGGCAGCGGCGACGGCGGCGGCCGCCCGGACGGCGGCGCACACAGGACGGCCACGTGCGCACGGCGCCACCAGGAAGCACGAGACCGCGTGCCCGGCGGCCGGGCGGTGCTCGCCGCCGGACCGGCCCGTCGCCGGCGAGGGCACCGCGGCTCGCGGCGAGGCCACCCCGCCCGAGACGGGAGACGGCGGCCAGAGGCTAGCGCAGGGTCGGGACGGCTCGTGCCGGCCGGTCAGGCGGCGCCGAGCTCCGCCCGCCGGGCGATCCACTCGGCCTCGATCTCCTGCGGGATGCGCCGGTAGGCGGCCCAGTGCGGGTAGCCCCGCAGTCGCCAGCGGAGGTACGCGCCGAGGTAGCGCCAGAGGAACCCGACGACGCCCTGCTCGCGCCACTGACGCACGTGCTCCAGCTCGTGGCGCAGCAGCCGCTCGTCGCCGACGGCCCGGTGCCGCACGAGCACGAGCGGGCCCAGTGTGGTGGCTGCGGCGCCGGGCGCGGCGACGCCGATCAGCAGCCAGTAGCCGTCGCGCCGCTCCAGCCGCACGCCACGCCCCGCCGTGCGCGCCCGTCTGTCAGAAGAGCTGGCGGCTGAGCTTGCGACGGTACTCGGCGGTGCGGGGGTCGTCGGCACCGAGCACCTCGAGCAGGTCGACGAACTCCTGGCGGGCCTCGTCGTCGCCCTTGACCCGGTCGAGCAGCTCGTCGAGCCGAGCGGTGATGTCGTCCCCGTCGTCGGCGGCGGCGGGTGTCTCGCCGGTGCGCAGCATGGCCCGGACCCGGCGGGTCTCCGCGGACTCGGGGATGCGGTCGAGCAGCGCGTGCGCCTCGTCGACGTCACCGTCCTCGCGGCGGGTGGCCAGCAGCTCGGCGAGGGCGACGATCGCCTCGGGGTGGTCGGGCTTGATCTCGAGCGCCCGGCGCAGCGAGGCCTCGTCGCCGGCCTCGACCAGCCGGGCCAGCTCCTGCTCCTCCTCGCTGGGGCGCAGGCGCCCGACGAACTCCCGCACGACCTGCTCGGGCTGCGCGCCGATGAAGCCGTCGACCACCTGGCCGCCGGCCACCGCGTAGACGGCCGGGATGCCCTGCACCCGGAACGCCTGGGAGATCTGCGGGTTCTCGTCGACGTTCACCTTGGCCAGGACGACCTGGCCCTCCGTCTCGCCGACGACCTTCTCGAGGATGGGGCCGAGGGTGCGGCAGGGGCCGCACCAGGGCGCCCACAGGTCGACCACGACGGGCGTCGTGAGCGACCGCTCGAGCACCTCGGTCTGGAACGTGGAGTCGGTGACGTCGATGACCATCGGATGCAGGCTACCGGCGCGCCGGTACACCCCGGACGTGCGCGGCCTCTACGGTGAACCGGCGATGACGAACGCGCCGACGACGGACACCGGCTCGCCGAAGGGCATCGACGCCGCCCGCGTGACCGACTGGTTCCTCGCGCACGCCGGGGACGTCCAGCCGCCCCTGGAGTTCGAGCTGATCGCCGGTGGGCGCTCGAACCTGACCTACCGGGTCGCCGACGCCGCGGGGCGCCGCTGGGTGCTGCGCCGCCCGCCCCTCGGCCAGGTGCTGGCCACCGCCCACGACATGGCCCGCGAGCACCGGATCATCGCCGCGCTGGCGCCGACCGAGGTGCCGGTCGCACCCGTCGTGGGCCTCTGCACCGACGAGTCCGTCAACGGCGCGCCGTTCTACGTCATGGAGTTCGTCGAGGGCGTCGTGGCCCGCGACGCCGCGGCGGCGCGGGCGCTGGACGTGGCGGCCCGGGCCCGGGCCGGCGAGCAGCTCGCCGACGTCCTGGCCCGCATCCACGCCGTCGACCCCGACGCCGTCGGCCTCGGCGACCTGGGCCGCAAGGAGGGCTACGTCGAGCGCCAGCTCCGGCGGTGGCACGGGCAGTGGGAGAAGTCCAAGACCCGGGAGCTGCCGCTGGTCGACGAGGTGCACGCCGCCCTCGCCGCGCGGGTGCCCGAGCAGGGCCCGGCCACGATCGTCCACGGCGACTACCGGCTGGACAACTGCCTGCTGCGCCCCGACGGCACCATCGCCGCCGTCCTCGACTGGGAGCTGTGCACGCTCGGCGACCCCCTCGCCGACGTCGGCCTCCTCTGCGTCTACTGGACCGACCCCGACGACGACACGGCGGCCCTGCTCGACGCGGCGACGACGCTCGAGGGCTTCCCCACCAAGGCCCAGGTCGTCGAGCGCTACGCCCGGGCCTCGGGCCGCGACGTGTCCGACATCGGCTACTACGTGGCCCTCGGCTACTGGAAGCTGGCGTGCATCCTCGAGGGCGTGTACGCCCGCTACAAGGGCGGCGTGATGGGCGAGACCTCGGGCTACGAGGCCTTCGCCCGGCAGGTGGAGGTGCTGGCCGAGGCCGCCCGGGCCACGCTGCAGGAGCTGGGGTCGTGACGGTCGGGGCCGGCAGGATGGGCGGGAGGCGACGATGACGCTGTACGAGCTGATCGAGACGCCGCAGCTCGAGGACCCGGTGCTGGTCCTCGCGGTCGAGGGGTGGATCGACGCCGGGCTGGCGGCCGCGGGCGTCGCCCGTCTGCTGGAGGAGCGGCTCGACACCCTGACCGTCGCCCGCTTCTCCACCGACGAGCTGCTCGACTACCGGGCCCGCCGGCCCATCGCCCACCTGGTCGACGGTGTGCTGCGGGGCCTGTCCTGGCCCTCGATCGAGCTGCGCGCGGCGGTCGACGACGCCGGCAACGAGCTGCTGGTGCTGACCGGCGCCGAGCCCGACCGGCTCTGGCACCGGTTCACCGACGAGGTGGTCGACCTGGCGCTCGACCACGGGGTCCGCATGTGCGTCGGCCTCGGTGCCTACCCGTACGCCGCGCCCCACACCCGGCCGCCCCGCATCGCGTGCACGGCCTCCACGCCGCGGCTCGCCGAGGCCGCGGCGCTGCTGCGGGGGACGCTCGACTTCCCCGGCGGCATCCAGGCGGCGATCGAGCAGGCGTGCCACGACCGGGGCATCCCGTCGGTCGGGCTGTGGGCCCAGATCCCCCACTACCTGCCGGCGCAGATGCCGTTCCCGGCCGGCTCGCTCGCGCTCGTCGAGGCGGTGAACCAGGTGGCCGGCCTGTCCCTCCCCACCGGCGACCTGGCGGCCCAGGCCGAGGCGACCCGGTCGCGCCTCGACGAGCTGATCGCCCAGAACCCCGACCACGTCGCCATGCTGCGCCAGCTCGAGGTCGCCTGGGACCAGGCGGTGGTCGACGAGCGGACGATCGGGCTGACCGACCTGCCGACCGGCGACGAGCTGGCCGCCGAGCTGGAGGACTTCCTCCGCCGCCAGCGCCCCGAGTGACCGGCGCGGCGGCCGGAGCCGGCCACCCCGGACCCTTGACCGGGCGGTCAAGCGCTCGGGTAGCGTCGGTCCCATGAAGATCGACGGGGGACTCCGGGGGAACCTCGACGGCGCGGCGGAGGCGGCCGCCGCCCAGGAGGCGAAGGGCTACGACGGCGTGTGGTCGGCCGAGACCAACCACGACCCGTTCCTCCCCCTCCTGCTCGCCGCGCGGTCGACCGAGCGGGTCGACCTCGGCACGGCCATCGCGGTGGCGTTCGCCCGCAA
>DATGPY010000292.1:0-16701 GCA_035304465.1 Acidimicrobiales bacterium
CGCACGCCTTGATGCGGGCGTCCACCTCGGCCTGGATGCGCTCCCAGATCGAGTACCCGTACGGCCGGATGACCATCGTCCCCCGCACCGGCCCGTTCTCGGCCAGCTGGGCCTTGGCCAGGACGTCCTGGTACCAGCGGGGGAAGTCGTCGGCCTGCGACGTGAGGACCTTCGCCATAGGGACCGGATCGTACCGGGCGGGGCGCGCTCGCCCGCCAGCGCTCGCGTCCGCCGGAGGAGGCGGCGTCAGGCGGGCGTCTCGAGGTCGACCGTCCGCGGCTCGCCGGTCACCTCGAGCCCGCCGTCGAGCTCGTAGCGCACCTCGGTGGCCCGGGACGGGCAGCAGTGCGGGTCGCCGTCGTCGTGGTGGGTGAACGTGACGACCACCTCGTCGCCGTCGACGTCCACGTCGAGGACCGTCGGCGGGAAGGCGCTGTCCTCGGCGACCTCCTCGGGCGCCCCGGACACCGCGTCGACCAGCATCGGCAGGCGGCCCCGCACCGTCCACACCTGGACCGAGTCCTCGACGCCGTTGGCGCCGTAGGTGCAGCTGGCGTGCACGACCGCCTCGTCGCGCCCGTCGCCGTCGAGGTCGGCGTAGGCGATGTCGTCGGCGACCTCGAGGCGGGCGAACGTCGACTCGTCGAGCAGCGGGCTGGTGCCACCGTCGAGGGCGATGATGCGGGGGGCGGTGCCCGACAGCGGCCCGGCGCAGAGGCTGCCCGGCTGGGCCACCTCGGTGAAGTCGATGTCCTGGACGGTGAGCTCGGGGGCCTGCTGGCCGACCGACGCGTCGGCGGGCCGGCCGACGCCGGTGTCCCCGGCGGCGACCGCCACCAAGGCGGCGAGCAGGCCCAGGCCGGCGAGCGCGGAGCGGTTGCGGGAGGAGGTGCGCACGACCGGGCGACCGTACAGAACGTCGTGTGACCGTTCCGTTACGTCGGGGTTCCGATCCCGGTGCACCTGACCGCCCTCCTCGTCAGACCTGAACCACCGCCACCATATCGCCCGCCCTGCCGGGTCGAGCGCCGTGTTCCGCCTCAGTCGCGCCCCGGCGGGCCGACGAGCACGATCCACGCCACGATGACGAACAGCACCACGAAGATCGCCGCCCGGATGAGCGAGTAGACCATGCCGAGCACGGTCCGGATGACGAACCAGGCGCCGAGGAGCAGGACGAGGCCCACCACCACGCGGGTGGTGAAGCCGCCACGGGGAGCCGCCGGCCGGGACATGGCGGCCAGCGTAGAGTCCGCGCCCCACCCGGCGGGGCCACCGCAGCCCGGTCGGCTCAGAGCCTGCGGATGACCTCGACCCGCTGCTCGCTGCGGTTGGCGTCGGCGCCCTTGGCCCGCAGCAGGTCGGCCCGGTCGCGCTCGGCGGCACGGCGGGCCGCCTCGCTGGTCGACCGGGCCCGCTCGAGCGCCGCCTCGACGCCGTGCTCGTGGATGTAGGTGGCCCACTCCACCAGCGCGTCGACCATCTCGTCCTCGGGCACGACGGCCACGTTCTGCCCCCGGACGAACAGGTGGCCCTTGTTGCGCCCGGCGGCGATGCCGAGGTCGGCGTCGCGCGCCTCGCCCGGGCCGTTGACGACGCAGCCCATGACCGCCACCTGCAGCGGGATCTCCCGGTCGCCGAAGGCCTCCTGGGCCTTGCGGGCCACCTCGATGACGTCGATCTCCGCCCGCCCGCACGACGGGCAGGCGATGAGGTCGATGTTCCGCCGCTCGCGCAGGCCCATCGACTCGAGCAGCGTCCGCCCGGCGCGGACCTCCTCGACCGGGTCCGCCGTCAGGCTGTAGCGGATCGTGTCGCCGATGCCCTCGGCCAGCAGCGTCGCGATGCCGGCGGTGGCCTTGATCAGCCCCCCGGGGACCGGGCCGGCCTCGGTCACCCCGAGGTGCAGCGGGTGGTCGACGACCTCGGAGAGCTGGCGGTAGGCCTCGATCATCAGCGGCACCGAGGAGGCCTTGACCGAGATCTTCACGTCCTCGAAGCCGACCTCCTGGAAGTAGGCCAGCTCCATCTGCGCCGACTCGACCATCGCCTCCGGCGTCACCCGGCCGCCGTACTTCTTGTAGAGGTCGGGGTGGAGCGACCCGCCGTTGACCCCGATGCGGATGGGCACGCCGCGGTCCCTGGCCTCCTGGGCCACGAGCTTGATGTGCTCCGGCTTGCGGATGTTTCCGGGGTTGAGCCGCAGGCAGTGCACGCCCGCCTCGAGCGCGGCGAGCGCCATCCGGTACTGGTGGTGGATGTCGGCGACGATCGGCACCGGCGACCGGGGCACGATCCGGGCGAGGCCCTCGGCGGCCTCGATCTCGTTGCACGTGCAGCGGACGATGTCGGCGCCCGCCATCGCCAGGTCGTAGATCTGCTGGAGCGTGCCGTCGACGTCCGCGGTGCGGGTGGTGGTCATCGACTGCACCGTGATCGGGGCGTCGCCGCCGACGGGCACGTCGCCCACCATGATCCGGCGGGTCTTGCGGCGGGGGTGGGAGGACTGGCCGAGCTCCATGGGATCAGACGATGGGGTTGACGATGTCGAGGTAGATGGTCGTGACGCCGATGATCACCAGCACCATGACCACCGCGTAGGTCAGGGGCAGGAGCTTGGCGAAGTCGGCGTGGTAGGGCCGACCGGGGCGGGAGCGCAGCCGCTCGTAGATCGCCACCACCGCGTGGCCGCCGTCGAGGGGCAGCAGCGGCAGCATGTTGAAGATGCCGATGAACACGTTGATCTGGAAGAAGAGGAGCAGCATGTAGGTGAGCCGCTCGTCGACGTCCTGCGCGCCCACCTGGACGAAGCCGATGATCGAGATGAGCCGGCCGTCGCCGCCGGAGCCGCCGCCGTCCTCGGCCCGCCGGCCCTCGCCGCCGCGCGCCGGGGCCTCGTCCTGGCGGACCTCGTCGGCGAGCTGGCGGAGCCGGTCGGGCGAGAAGGCGTCGGCCATGAGCTTGACCGTCTCCACCGAGAAGCCGGCCATCTCGCCGGGGGCCCGGGCGATCGCCGCGGGGAGGCCGATCGGCTCGTCGTCCCACCACCAGGTGCTGGCGACGCCGAGGAACGGCGAGCCGGCGACACCGCCCTCGTCCTCCGGACGGGCGCCCAGCTCGGCCTCGACGGTCCGCCGCTCGCCGTCGCGCACGACCTCGAGCGTGACGCGGTCGCCCACCTCGTGGCCGGCGATGGCGGTGCTCAGGTCGTCGTAGCTCGATGCCGGACGACCGTCGACCGCCACGATGCGGTCGCCGTCCCGCAGGCCGGCCCGCTCCGCCGCGCTGTCCTCGACCACCTCGTTGACCCGCCAGGCCTCACCTCGCTCCGGCGGGTCGATCATCTCGACGACGCTGCCGCCCGGCACGCCCACGACCCCGAGCAGGACGACCAGCAGCACGAGCGCCTGCAGGCCGTGCATGAGCGAGCCGGCGCTCACCACGAGGAGGCGCTTGGGGAACGACTGCTGGCGGAACGTGCGGGGCTCGTCGGCCGGGTCGACCTCGTCGAGGTTGTTCATGCCGATGATCCGCACGTAGGCGAGGACCGGGATCAGCTTGACCCCGTACTCGGTCTCACCCCGCCGGAACGACCACAGCTTGGGGCCGGCACCGATGAAGAACTCGGTCACCTTCATGCCCGCCCACTTGGCGGTCAGGTAGTGGCCGAGCTCGTGGAGGAAGATCATGACGACCAGCCCGGCCACCATCACCAGGGCGGGCCAGCCGGCCCAGGCCCCGAAGGCGACGAACGCCGCGACCAGCAGGGCGAGCCGCACCCGGTTGGACCGGTCGAGCTGCTGACCGCCGCGTGGCCCGGTGGGGGGCGGGGGCGGCGGAGGCGGCCCGGCGGCCACCGGGTCGCTCGGGACAGGCGCACCGTCCGGCGGGCTGTCCTCTCGGTGGGTCTCGGTCACTCCGCGATCCTCTCGATCTCGCGCCGGGCGGCCTCCCGGCCGGCGCGGTCGGCCGCGAGCACGGCGTCGACCCCGTCGGCGCGCCCACCATCATGCCGGGCCAGCACGGATTTCAGGACCTCGGCGATGCCGAGCCACGGGATCCGGCCCGCGAGGAACGCGGCCACCGCCTCCTCGTTGGCGGCGTTGAGCACGGCCGGGGCGGTGCCCCCGGTGCGGCCCGCCTCGTAGGCCAGGCCGAGGCACGGGAAGGCGTCGAGGTCGGGGGGCTCGAACTCCAGCGACCGCACGGCCGACCAGTCCAGCCGCCCGAAGGGCGTGCCGATCCGGTCGGGCCAGGCCAGCGCGTAGCCGATCGGCAGCCGCATGTCCGGCTCGGAGAGCTGGGCGATGGTGGAGCCGTCGCTCAGCTCGACCATCGAGTGGACGATCGACTGCGGGTGGACGACGACCTCGATGTCGTCGTAGCCGATCCCGTAGGTCGGACCGAACAGCTCGTGCGCCTCGATGACCTCGAGCCCCTTGTTCATGAGCGTCGACGAGTCGACCGTGATCTTCGGCCCCATCGACCACGTCGGGTGGGCGAGCGCGTCGTCGACCGTGACCTCGGCGAGCTCGGCGCGGGTGCGGCCCCGGAACGGCCCGCCGCTGGCGGTCAGCACGATGCGCCGCACCCGGTCGGGGTCGCCGCCCGCGTTGGCCGCCAGGCACTGGTGCACGGCGCCGTGCTCGGAGTCGACCGGCACGATGTGGCCGGCCCCGGGCGCGGCCAGGGCGGCCCGCACGACCGGCCCCCCGGCGATCAGCGACTCCTTGTTGGCCAGCGCCAGCCGCTTGCCCGACTCGATGGCGCGGAGCGTCACCCGCAGGCCGGCGAAGCCGACGACGCCGTTGACGCAGACGTCCGCCACGCCGCCCAGCTCGGCGAGGGCCTCGGCGCCGGCCCGCACCTCGGTGCCGGCGGGCGCGCCGTCGGCGACGCGGTCGCGCAGGCGCTCGTCACCGATCACCACGAGCTTGGGGTGCAACCGTCGGGCCTGGGCGACCAGGGCGTCGGCCGACGACCACGCGCCGAGCGCCACGACCTCGAAGCGGTCGGGCTCGGCGCAGACCACGTCGATCGTCTGCGTCCCGATCGACCCCGTGGACCCGGCGATGGCGACGGTGGTGACGGCCACCGCGCCAGGCTATCCGTCGCCCTCGCGGCGGCCGGCACCGCCCCGGCCGCCGGAGGCGCGGGTCACAGCAGGAAGAAGTCGCTGATCCGGGTCAGGTACCACACCGCCGGCAGGACGAAGAGCAGGGCGTCGAACCGGTCGAGCAGGCCGCCGTGGGCCGGCAGGATCGTGCCCATGTCCTTGATGCCGAGGTCGCGCTTGACCAGGGACTCGGCCAGGTCGCCGAGCGGGGCGACGAGGGCCACCAGCACGCCGACCTTGAGCCCCTCCTGCCACTGGTCGAAGGGGTGGACGCCGACCATGGCGAACACGACCCCGGCGACGACCGCCAGCAGCATGCCGCCGGCCAGGCCCTCGATGGTCTTGTTCGGGCTGGCCGCGGAGAGGGGCCGCGACCCCGCGCTGCGCCCGACGAACAGGGCGCCGACGTCGTAGGCGATGGTCGGGATCACCGCCGCCAGCAGCAGCCCGACGCCGTTGCCGAACGGGTCGGCCAGCAGCAGGCCGGCGAACGAGCCGAAGACCCCGATCCACCCGACGCCGAGCAGGGTGACGCCGATGTTGGCGACCGGCCGGTCGCCGCCGGCGCTGACGAGGTACCAGAGGAAGGACGCGGCCACCGCCAGGACCAGGACGAGCGGGATCGCCTGCTCGCCGTAGTTGTAGGTGGCGAGCACCATGCCCGCGACCGCGGCGACGCCCACCGGCATGGGTGCCTCGAACCCGGCGGTGTTGACGGCGACGAAGTACTCGTACGCCGCGTACCCGAGCACGGGGACGGCGACGATCATGCCGCCGAGCGGGCCCAGGGTCGCGAACAGCGCCAGCGCCACCCCGAGGAAGCCGACGCCCACGAGCACCGCCGTGCGCAGGTCGCGGTCGGACCCGCGCCGGGGCGCCCGCCGGGGTGCGCGCCGCCGCGGCGCCGGGGCGGCCGCGGCCGGGGCCGGGGCCGGCTCGCCGTAGACGTCGTCGTCGTAGACGTCGTCGTACGCGTCGTCGTAGGGCGCGTCGTAGTCGTCGACGTAGGCGTCGTCGGCGTACGCGTCGCCGTAGCCGGGCTCGGGCGGCGGCCCCGGTGGGTCGCCGAACACCGACCGGCCGGGAGGCGGGTCGCCGTCCTCGTCGTCGAAGCGCACCGGGGTCCCCCGCGCCGGGCCCGGCGGCGCCGGCCAGTCGCCCGCGCCGGACCGGGACCCGGTCGGCGGCGCGGGCGCGGGGTCGTCGCGCCACGGGGGCTCGGTGTCGTACCCCGACCAAGTGTCGTCACCGTGGCGGGGGTCGCGGGGTCTCATGTGGGGCACCTCCTCTGCGGCCGAGCCAGCCCAGTGGGACAGCTCCGGCACCTCGTCGGGCTGCTCGACCGGCACCACCGGCGGCCGCTCGATCGTGTTCGGGTCGTCGTCGGAGCCGAGGGGGAACCGCAGCGCCGGGCGGGGCGTGCCGGGCGGCGGGCCGGGCGGGCGGTCGCCGAAGCGGGGGCGGTCGGCGTCGAACCGGTGCCGGATGTCGTCGCGCTCGAGCGCCTCCGCGGCCTCGTCGGCACCGAGGAGCCGCACCCGCTCGGTCGGGTCACGCTGGGACTCGTCGCGGCGGTCATCCGGATCGGTCACGTCGTCATCCTCTCGTCTGGACCACCCCGGTCCGTTCCCCGAGCGGTCGTCCCGACGGTCGAGTCGTGGTTGGCGTCGACCCCATCCTGCACGCTCGGCCACCGCCGGTGGTGGCAAACGCGACGAGTGCGCCGGCTGCCGGCGGCCCCGGCGTCACACCTCGAGCAGCTCCTGCTCCTTCAGCTCGAGCGCGGCGTCGATCTCGGCCTCGTACTGGTGGGTGAGCTTGTCGAGCTCCTTCTCGGCCCGGGCGAGGTCGTCGGCCGAGATCTCGCCGTCCTTCTCGAAGGCCTCCAGGTCGTGGCGGGCCGCCCGGCGGGCGTGGCGGATGCTGATCCGGCCGTCCTCGGCCATGCCCCGGACGACCTTGACCAGCTCACGGCGGCGCTCCTCGGTGAGCGGCGGGAAGTTGAGCCGGATCACCTGGCCGTCGTTGCTGGGCGACAGGCCCAGGCGCGAGTTCTGCACGGCCTTCTCGATGGCCGGGATGGCGCCCTTGTCGTACGGGCTGATGACCAGCAGTCGTGCCTCGGGCACCGTGAACCCGGCGATCTGCTGCAGCGGGACCTCGGTGCCGTAGTAGTCGACGGGCAGCTTCTCGACCAGGGCCGGCGTGGCACGTCCCGTGCGCACGGACGTGAACTCGGACCTGGCGTGCTCCACCGCCTTGGCCATCTTGTCGCGAGCCTCGTCGAGGACCATCGCGATCATGTCGTCGGACACGGGTGCTCCTGGGTCGAGAAGGGCGACTGGTCGGGCGCGGGTCGGCGGCCGCCGACCCCGCCGCCTCTAGTGGATCAGGGTACCGATCGGCTCGCCACCGACGATGGACCGGATGTTGCCCTTGCCGAGCAGGTCGAAGACCACGATCGGCAGCTTGTTGTCCATGCAGAGGGTGATCGCCGTGGCGTCCATCGCCTTGAGCCCGCGGTTGAGCACCTCGAGGTAGCTCACCTCCTCGAGCCGGGTGGCGTCCGGTTCGGTGCGGGGGTCGGCCGTGTAGACGCCGTCGACGCCCGAGTGCGTGCCGCGGAGCATGGCGTCGGCCTCGATCTCGACCGCCCGCAGGGCGGCCGCGGTGTCGGTGGTGAAGAAGGGGTTGCCGGTGCCGCCGGCGAAGATGACGACGCGCCCCTTCTCCAGGTGGCGGATGGCGCGGCGCCGGATGTAGGGCTCGGCCACCTGGGCCATGTGGATGGCCGTCTGGACGCGCGTCGGCTGGTTGAGCCGCTCGAGGGTGTCCTGCAGGGCGAGGGCGTTGATGACCGTCGCCAGCATGCCCATGTAGTCGGCCTGGGCCCGGTCCATGCCCGCGTCGGCGCCGGCCATCCCCCGCCAGATGTTGCCGCCGCCGACCACGACGGCCACGTCGACGCCGGCCTCGCGGACGTCGACGATCTCGCCGGCGATGTACTGGGTGAAGGCGCCGTCGATGCCGTAGCCGGTGTCACCCGCGAAGGCCTCGCCGGAGAGCTTGAGCAGGATGCGGCGGTACACGGTCATCGGTCGCCCCTCCCCCACGACGGCCGCCGGAGGGAGGGGGACGGACGGTGCACCGGGCTCACCCGCCGATGAACAGCTGGGCGTAGCGGACGATCTCGGCCCCGCCGCTCGCCACCACCTGGGCGATCGACTGCTTCTCGTCCCGGACGTAGGGCTGCTCGAGGAGCACGCGCTCTTTGTACCAGGCGTTGAGCCGGCCCTCGACGATCTTGTCCCAGGCCGCCTCGGGCTTGCCCTCGGCCTTGGTGATGTTGAGCAGGGTCTCGCGCTCCTCGGCCACGACGTCCTCGGGCACCTCGTCGCGGGTGAGGTACTCCGGCTTGGCGAAGGCGACGTGCACCGCGATGTCGTGGGCGAGCTCCTTGGTGCCGCCCCGGAGCACGACCACCACGCCGTTGACGCCCCGGCCGTCCTGCTTGTGCAGGTAGGTGTCGAACACCTCGTCCGGGCCGAGCGGGACCTGCACGACCCGGCCGACCTCGATGTTCTCCTTGAGCGAGACCTTCAGGTCGTCGACCTGGGCCTGGTGGTCGGCCGCGGCCTGCTCGCCCCGGGCGGCCACCGAGTCGGCGATCTCCTGGGTGAGGGTGACGAAGCTCTCCGACTTGGCGACGAAGTCGGTCTCGCACTTGAGCTCGGCGAGCCCGACGGCGCCGACGTTCGTGGCGATGGCGATGGCGCCCTGGGCGTTCTCGCGGCCGGCCCGGGCGTCGGCCTTGGCCAGGCCCCGCTCTCGCAGCAGCTTGCGCGCCGCCTCCATGTCGCCGTCCGCTTCGGTCAGGGCCTTCTTGGCGTCCATCATGCCTGCGCCGGTGGCCTGGCGCAGGGCTTGCACGTCCTTGGCGGTGAACTGGGCCATCGGGGCTCAGGGCTCCTGGGTGGTCTCGGGGGTCTGGTCGGCGCCGGCCTCCCCGGCCGGCTGGTCCGCGGCTGCCGGCGGCGCGGCGGCCTGGTCGCTCCCGGGCGCGGCCTGCTCGCCGGCCGGGGCGGGCGCCGGGCGCCGGGGCGGCGTGCCGGCTGCGACCCGGGCCTCGCGCTGCTGCGCCTCGAGGAGGGCCCGGCGGCGGGCCTCGGCCTGCTCGATGGCGATGCGCTCCTCGTCCTCGGGCGAGCGGGGCGCCGCCTGCGCCTTGAGCGAGGCCATGTGCTTGCCCTCGATGACGGCGTCGGCGATGACGCGGCAGAGGAGCGTGCCCGAGCGGATGGCGTCGTCGTTGCCCGGGATCACGTAGTCGACGATGTCCGGGTCGCAGTTGGTGTCGACGACCGCCACCACCGGGATGCCGAGCTTGTTGGCCTCGGTGACGGCGATGTGCTCCTTCTTGGTGTCGAGCACGAAGACGGCCTGGGGCAGGCTGTCCATCGACCGGATGCCCCCGAGGTAGCGCTCGAGCTTCTCGAGCTCGCGCTGCTTCAGCAGCGCCTCCTTCTTGGGCATGGCGGCGAACTCGCCGCTGTCGCGCTGGCGCTCCAGCTCGAGCATCTTGCCGACGCGCCGGTTGATCGTCTGGAAGTTGGTGAGCATGCCACCGAGCCACCGCTCGTTGACGTACGGCATGCCGCACTTGGTGGCGTAGTGCTCGATCGGCTCCTGGGCCTGCTTCTTCGTGCCGACGAAGAGGATCGTGCCGCCGTCGGCGACGACGTCCCGCACGAAGGTGTACGCGGTCTCGATGCGCTGCAGCGTCTGCTGGAGGTCGATGATGTAGATGCCGCCGCGCTCACCGAAGATGAACCGCTTCATCTTCGGGTTCCAGCGGCGGGTCTGGTGCCCGAAGTGGACACCAGCCTCCAGGAGCTGCTTCATGGTGACGACAGCCACGTGCTGGTCCTTTCCCATCGGTTGTCCTCGCCGGCCCGGCGCCCGAGGGCGACCGTGGGGTGGGCCGGCTGCGTGGTCGGTGCGGCCGGGCAGGGGCTGCCCGGCCGGCGGGACAGCCTACCGGCGGGCGCGCGACCGCCGCACCTCCCGTGGGCGGACCGGTCGCGTCCGCACGCGGTGAGGACCCGGGCCGCCCCGGCCGCCGTCACCCCACCACGAGCGCCAGCGTGCCGATCCGGTCGGTGGCGGCGGAGACCGCGTGGCCGGTCACGACGTCTCCGACCACGTCGTGCCACGGCTCGCAGCCCGGCGCCAAGCCGGCCAGGGCCCGGGCGACCTCGGCGGTGGCCTGGTCCGAGCCGGGGAGGGCGTCGTGCGCGGACGCACCGACCAGCGGCACCGTCACGTTGGTCGCGCCGGGCACCTCCGTCTGCGGGGCGGCCACGACCAGATCGCCCCGGGCCGCGATCGACACCGTGTCGACCCCGGGCGGCGCGCCGACGAACCCCAGCCACCCGACGACGTCGGAGCCCTCCGCCAGCTGGTCGAAGACGACCGCGTCGGGGTCGAGGCCGAGCCGGGTGCGGGCGGCGTGGTCGACGACCTCGTCGAGGACGACGGTGGCATCGACCGCCCGGAGCGCGGTGGCGAGGTCCGCGCCCCGATGGGGCGTGCCCAGGGTGACCAACGTGCCGAGGCGCGAGGGGTCGACGCCGCGTGCCACCAGCTCCGTCACGGCCAGGCGGGCGACGAGGCCGCCGAGCGAGTGGGCGTGCACGTCGACCACCGCGTCGGGGTCGGCGGCCAGGACCTCCTCGAGGAGGTCGGCCAGGCGGCCCGCGGCGACCGTGACGTCGCCCTGCGTGTCGACGGAGGTGTAGCCGGACGTCGGCAGCCCCGGGAAGGCGGCGCCGGTGCCGGGGGTCCGCCCGCCCGCGTAGCTGAACCGGACGACCCGGTCGGGGTCGTAGCCCAGCTCGTCGACCCGCAGGTCGTCGATGGCGGCGTCGGCGCTGGTCGAGCCGAGGCCGCCGACGGTGACGGCGACCCGCCCGGGCTCGTCCGCCACCGGGGCGGCCGGCGGCGGGCCGTCCGAGCACGGTCCCCGGAACAGCAGGCGGTCGGCCAGGTCGAGCCCGAGCTCCAGGCCCCGGAGCGCGGGGCTGACCTCGCCGATCCGGTGGAGGCCGGTCTCGGCCCGGTCGCGCAGCCAGCCGACCACGTCCGACACCCCGGGCATCCCGCCGCCACCCTCGGCGAGCGCGATCAGCGCCAGCGCCCGGGCCTCGGCCTCCGGGTCGGAGCCCGGCGGCACCTCGAAGGGCAGCAGCTCGACGTCGGTGATGGCCGTGCCGAACAGGGCGGCCGGGTCGAAGTACGCGTCACCCAGACGGGCCCCGAAGTGCAGGTGCCCGCCCGCGGTCCCGAGGCGGTCGCCCTGGCGCACCCGCCGGCCCACGGCCACCTCGACCGTGGCGAGGAAGGAGTAGCTGGTGCGCACGCCGTCGGCGTGCAGGACGGTCACGTGCAGCGAGCCCGCCACCGGGCCGGCGAAGACGACCGTGCCGTCCGCGCTGGCCCGGACGACCTCGCCGCGCCCGGTGCCGTACTCGAGCCCACGGTTGCCGGGGCCGTAGGGACCGGGCGGCGGGCGGAACGGGTCGACGATCGGGGCGTCGACCGGCGGGACGTGGACGACGGGCCCGGGCTCGTCCGGCACCTGCGGGCCGGCGGCGGCCGGGCGCGCGGTGGTCGCCGCGGCGACGGCGCCGGCCAGCACGGCGACGAGCACCGCCCGCCGCCGGGGCCGCGGACCGGCGCCCGGCGGGCGCCCCGCCAGTCGGCGGGCCAGGCCCATGAGGTCGAACACGGACCGCCGCCGCCCGCGGTGGCGGCGCCGGCGGGAACGGAGGCGCACCGGCGGTGGCGCCCGGTGGACGGTGGGCATCGCTCCCCCTGGGGCTCGCGCAGCGTCGGGCGCCCGGGAGGGGCGCGATGCAGGCCGTCGGAGGAGACGCGCGAGCCCGGGAGCGGAGCCGCCCGGGTGGGGTCGGGCCGGCCGCGGCGGGCGGCGAGCGGGCCGGCTCGGTCACGGAGGGGCGAGGGAGCCCCTGGCCGCGCCGAGCACGGGAGACCGGTGCGGCACGCGCCGGGCGCCGGCGGGCGCGGCGGTCAGGCGAGCTCGCGCTCGGCGGCGACGAGGCGGCGCCGCAGCTGGGCGACCGCCTTGCCGTGGATCTGGCAGACGCGGCTCTCGGTCACGCCGAGCACCTCGCCGATCTCGGCCAGGGTGAGGCCGTCGTGGTAGTAGAGGGCGACGACGTCGCGCTCGCGGGCGGAGAGGCGTTCGATGGCGGCGGCCAGCGCCGCCCGGAGCTCGGCGACCTCGACGTTGTGGCCGGGCGCGTCGTCCTCGTCCGCCACCAGGACGTCACCCAGCGTGAGACCCTGGTCGCCCTCGAGCGCCGCCCCGAGGGTGGTGTCGAAGGTGACCTGGTTGATCAGCGCGACCTGGGCCAGGACACGGCGCAGCTCCTCCTCGTCGAGGCCCAGGGCCTCGGCCAGCTCGCTGTCCGTGGGCTCGCGGTGCAGCTCGGCCTCGAGGCGCGAGAGCGCCTCGTCGACGGCGCGGGCCTTGGCCCGGACCGAACGGGGCACCCAGTCGAACGAGCGCAGCTCGTCGACGATGTGACCGCGGATGCGGGCCATGGCGTAGGTCTCGAACCGGTGGCCCCGCTCGGGTTCGAACTTCTCGATGGCGTCGATCAGGCCGAAGACGCCGTAGCTGACCAGATCGGCCCGGTCGACGTGGCTCGGGGCGCCCGCAGCCAGCCGCGCGGCCACGATGTGGACCAGCGGTGCGTAGTGCAGGATCAGTTCGTCTCGTGCCGGACGATCGCCCGCTCGCTTGTAGGCCTCCCACGCGGCGGCGATGTCGGCGTCGACGTGCATCACGTGCCCCCCCTAAGCGCGCGGGTGGGTGGCGTCGAAGATCGCCCTCAGCCGTTCCTTCGAGACGTGAGTGTAACGCTGCGTGGTCGCCACGTCGGAATGCCCGAGGAGCTCCTGGACGACCCGCAGGTCGGCGCCCCCGTCGAGCAGGTGCGTCGCGAAGGTGTGGCGCAAGGCGTGAGGGTGCGTCGGTTCGACCGCCCGCCGGTCGAGGATGCGGCGGGCGTCGCGGGGCGTCAGCCGGCGCCCCCGCCGGTTGAGGAAGACCGCGGCCGCCGGCGACTGCTCGGTGACGAGATGCTGGCGGCCGTCGGTCAGCCACCGCCGCAGGCACTCGACCGTCGGCTCGCTGAGCGGCACCAGGCGCTGCTTGTCGCCCTTGCCCCACACGGTCGCCAGGCACCGGTCGAGATCGAGGTCGTCGACGTCGAGGGCCGTGGCCTCGGCGATCCGCAGCCCGCTGCCGTAGAGCAGCTCGACCAGCGCCCGGTCGCGCAGCTCGACCGCGCCCGCCACGGGATCGCCGGCGACGGCGCCGGGCGCCGCGTCGCCGGCGCCGTCGTCGCCCAGCAGGTGCCGCAGCTCGTCCGGGCGCAGCACCCGCGGCAGCCGGGCCTCGCCCTTGGGCGCGGCCAGCCCGGCCGTCGGGTCGACCGCCACGCGGCCGGTGCGCAGCAGCCATCGGAAGTAGCGGCGCAGCGTCGACGCCCGACGGGCGATGGTGCGACGGGCGGTGCCACGGGTCGCCAGGTAGGCGAGGTACCGCCGCAACGTCTGCCGCTCGACCCCCTCCGGACCGTCGAGCCCCAGCCGCCCGGCCCAGGTGGTGAACCCCCGCAGGTCGCGCAGGTACGCCTCGACGGTGGACGGCGCGACCGACGTCAGCGAGCGTGCGAACTCGTCGAGGTGCCAGGCCACGGCGGCCACGCTAGTGAGCCCGCCACGCCCGGTCGCGGCACCGGCCCGGCGAGGGCTCACGGGTGCGCCTCCGCCACCCGCTCGTACCAGCCGCCGTGGCGGGCGACCCAACCGGAGTCGGCCAGCCGGTCGAGCGCTGCCGCCAGCTCGGCCACCCCGAGACCCGTCCGCAGCGCCACCTGGTCGAGCGTCACCGGTTGCCACCCCACCGCGTCGAGCACCCGCCGGTCGTCCGGCGAGGGCAGGGCGCGCCGGTCGGACCCTGACGACCGGCGCGCGGCGGTGAGTCCCAGCGCCACGAGCACGTCGTCGGCGGAGCACGCCGGCGGACACCCCTCGGCCAGCAGCTCGTTCGTGCCCGCCGCCGCCGGGTTGCGGACCGAACCGGGCACGGCCATGACCTCGACGCCCCGTCGATCGGCCTCGTCGACCGTGTGCAGCGACCCGCCCCGCCGGTGCGACTCGACGACGACCACGACGTCGGCCAGCGCGGCGATCACCCGGTTGCGGGCCGGGAACCGCCACCGCTCCGGCGCCCCGCCGAGCGGCGCCTCGGACAGCAGCACGCCGGCCGAGGCGACGTCGCGCCAGAGCCGCTCCTGCCCGCGGGGGTAGACGGTGTCGAGCCCGCTGCCGACGACGCCGATCGGTGGCGCCGACCCTGCGGCCAGCGCGCCCCGGTGGGCGGCCGCGTCGATGCCGGACGCCAGCCCCGACACGACGGCGACACCCGCCGCGGCCAGGTCGCGGCCCAGCTCGGTGGCGACGCCGGCGCCGGTGGGCGAGCACCGCCGCGTGCCCACGACCGCCACGCGGGGACCGGCGAGGACCGCGGGGTCGCCCCGGTGGAACAGCACCGCGGGCGGATCGACGTCACCGGCGAGCGCCACCGGGTAGTCGGGCCCGCCGCGGACCGCGACGCCGACCCCGGCGGCGACGAGTCGGCGCCACTCGGTGGCCGGGTCGAGGTCCGCCGCGGCGGCGCGCCACCGCTCGACGACCTCGCCGGCACGGGGCCCGAGCGCCCGGCGGAGCTCCGGCCCGTCGAGGCCGCGACCGGCACGCACCCGCCGCCAGGCCTCGTCGGGGGCCGCCGCGGCCAGCAGCGCCGCCAACCGGCGCGGGCCCATGCCGGGCAGGCGCGCCAGGGCCGCGCCGAAGGCGGCCGGCGGCGGCGCGCCGGCGTCGGGCGGCGATCCGGCGGCCGGGACCGTGGGCACGGCCGTCACGATGCCCGCCCCGCGAGGAACAGAGGCTCGCACCGCAACGCCAGCGCGGCGCTGACGTGCTCGAGACCGAGCGCGCCGGTGTGCCCCGCGAGGTCGGCGACCGTGCGCGCCACGCGACGGACGCCGCCCAGGCCCCGACCGGTGAGGCGCCCCTCGCGCAGCCGCCGCTCGACCAGGCGGGTCGCCGCCCGGTCGAGCGGGGCCACCTCGTCGAGCCGCCACGCCGGCAGCTGGGCGTTGGCCGGGACGCCCCGGCTCGCGGCCAGCTCGCGGGCCGCCGCCACCCGGGCCGCCACGGCCGCCGTCGGCTCACCCGACCCCTCGGCGAGCAGGTCGGCGACCTCCGGGCGGCCGACCTCGACCCGCAGGTCGAAGCGGTCGACGAGCGGACCCGAGAGGCGCCGGGCGTAGCGGCTGCGGGCTGCGGGCGTGCAGCGGCAGCCGCCGGGCACGGCGCCCTCGCCGCACGGGCAGGGGTTCATCGCCGCCACCAGCAGCACCCGGGCGGGGAAGGTCACCTTGGCCGCCGCCCGGGAGACGCGGATGATGCCCTCCTCCAGCGGCTGGCGCAGGCTGTCGAGCACCACGGGGTCGAACTCGCCCAGCTCGTCCAGGAAGAGGACGCCTCGATGGGCCAGGCTGATCTCGCCGGGCTGCATGGCGTGCGAGCCGCCGCCGACCAGCGACACGGCGGAGGCGCCGTGGTGCGGCGCCCGGAACGGCGGCCGGCGGACGAACCCGCCCGGTGGCAGGGGCAGCCCGGCGGCCGAGTGGATGCAGGTGGCCTCGAGCGCGTGCTCCGGTGGCAGGTCGGGCAGGAGGCCCGGCAACCGGCGGGCGAGCATGGTCTTGCCCGCACCGGGCGGCCCGACGAGCAGCAGGTGGTGGCCGCCGGCCGCCGCCACCTCGAGTGCGAACCGGGCCGCCGGCTGGCCGCGCACGTCGGCCAGGTCGGGACCCCGCTCGGGCGGGGGTGGCTCGACGGGTGGGGCCGGCCGGGGCCAGTCGTCCGTGCCCCGCAGCGCGGCGACCACGGCCGTCAACGTCGAGACCGGCCGCACCGTGTGCCGCCCCACCAGCTGGGCCTCGACGGTGGACCCCTCGGCCACGACCACCTCGGGGTCGCCCAGCGCCTCGATGAGCGGCAGCGCGCCCGGCACCGGCCGGACCGAGCCGTCGAGCCCGAGCTCACCGAGGAACGACCGGCCCGCCAGGCTGCCCGCCGGCACCTGCTCGCTGGCCGCCAGCAGGCCGACGGCGATGGCCAGGTCGAGGCCTGCACCGACCTTGCGCAGGCCGGGCGGGGCCAGGTTGACCGTCACCCGGGCGTTCGGCCACCTCAGACCGCACGACACGAGCGCGGCCCGCACCCGGTCGCGGGCCTCGCGGCAGGTCGTGTCGGGCAGCCCGACGACCGTGAACGAGGGGAGCCCGGGCGCGACGTGGATCTCGACCCGGACGGGCCTGCCCTCGACGCCGAGCAGCGTCGCGGACCGGACGGTGGCGAGCACGGAGGCACCTCCTCACACCGGTGAGCGCAGGGCGGTCGGTTCCGGGCTCGACCGCGAG
>DATGPY010000293.1:0-11304 GCA_035304465.1 Acidimicrobiales bacterium
GACCTCACCCTGGTCGCCCTGGACCCAGCGGTTGCGGTACCACTCGGCCCGCCCGTCCCGCAGGCGCACGCCGTGGACCATGCCGCCGCCGACGAACCAGTGGTAGCGGGCGGGGTCGGGGGCGGTCCGGGGGTTGGGGCCGATGCGGACGAGGCGCCCGGCGAGGTCGTCGGGGATCGTGCCGGTCACCTCCAGCTCGGTGATCGTGACCTCCTCGGTCACCGGCGCGTAGTTGCCGTCGAGCCAGGTCGACGTGGTCTTCATCGTGGTTCCTCCCGTGGGGGTCGGATGGTGGGCGGGTCGGGGACGGGCGGGGTCTCGACGCCGAGCGACATCAGGCTCGACAGGGCGGTCAGCCGGTCGGTGTCGTCGTGGCCGACGACCGCCGGCAGCCCGCCGTGCAGCGCCAGCTCGGCGATGCCGTGGACGTGGGCCCACAGGACGGCCGCCACGTCCTCCGGGCGCTCGCCGGCCATCCAGCCGGTCGCCTGGGCGTCGGTGACGAGGTCGACGAGCTGCTGGAACGAGGCGTAGCCGGCGGCCGCGTAGTCGGGGTCGTCGACGTCGACCCGCTCGGGCCGGAAGGTCACGGCGAACACGCCGGGGTCGGACAGGGCGAAGCGGACGTAGGCGCGGCCGGCCACGGCCAGGCGGGTGCGGGGGTCGAGCCGCCGGCCCTCGGCGGCGGCCGCGGCCTCGGCCCGGGCGAGGTGGCCGTCGATCTCGGCGACGAGGCGGCGGAAGCCGTCGGCGGCCACGGCGGTCAGCAGCGCGGCGAGCGACGGGAAGTGCCGGAGCGGCGCCCCGTGGGACACGCCCGCCCGGCGGGCGATGGCCCGCAGCGTCAGGCCCTCCAGGCCCTCGCTGGCCACGACGTCGCGGGCGGCCTGGAGGAGCCGATCCCGGGTGCCGGGTGCCGCCTCGCTCACGCCGTCACCAGGCCGATGCCGAGGGTGAGCAGGCCGACGGCGAGGACGACGGCGCCGATCGGGACGAGCAGCACGAGCCGGTTGGGCTCGGTCGTGCCGGGGCGGGCGACCGAGAGGAAGAAGCCACCCGGCAGCAGCAGGGCGGCGATGGGCACGAAGGTGCGGGCGACCCACTCGGCGACGCCCTCGAGCGTCGTGGCGTCGACGAGCAGCTGGACGACGAGCCCCAGGACGAGGAAGACGCCCGCGTGGGCGTGGCCGGCCCGGAAGTAGGACTGCTGGAGCGGGGTGGCCTCGTGGCGCCCGGAGACGATCCGGAACATGAGGGCCCCGCCGGTCTCGACGGTGACGAGGCTGAGGACCAGGACACCGGCGAGCGTGCGGGAGGCGTCGGAGAGATCCATGTAGACAGTGTCTACTGCCGTGTAGACACTGTCAACAACGCGCCGGGTGACATCGGACACCGCGGCGTGGGGCGGCCGTCGGCTAGACCTGACGACATGTCAGATCCCGCGGTCATCGTGGAGAGGGACGGCCACGTCGTCACCCTCACCCTCAACCGGCCCGACAAGAGGAACGCCTTCGACGCCGAGATGCTCTGCCGGCTGGCCGACGCCTGGGATATGATCGACGCCGACGACGACGTGCGGGTCGCGATCATGACCGGCGCCGGCGGCAACTTCTCGGCGGGCGCCGACCTCGACCGGCTCGTCGGCGCCCTGCTGTCCGGCAAGCCGGCGCAGGACGAGTACGAGGAGCGGATCCGCCAGGACTACAGCCTCATCTACAAGGGGTTCCTGAAGGAGCACCGCACCCGCAAGCCGATCATCGCCGCCGTCGAGGGGTACTGCTACGCCGGCGGCATCGAGATCCTGCAGGCCTTCGACGTGCGGGTGGCCGCCGAGGGCGCCCGCATCGCGGTGAGCGAGGTGCAGCGCGGCCTGTTCCCGATGGGCGGCTCGACCGTCCGGCTGCCCCGCCAGATCCCCTGGACCGTCGCCATGGAGATGCTGATCACCGGCGAGCCGATCTCCGGCCGGCGCGCCTACGAGGTCGGCCTCGTCGGCCACGTCGTGCCCGACGGCCAGGCCCTGGACCGGGCGCGTGAGATCGCCGACCGCATCGCCCGCAACGGACCGCTCGCGGTGCGCAACATCAAGGCGTCGGTGCTGGCGGCCGACGCGCTGCCCGAGACCGAGGCCTACCGGCGCGAGCTGGAGCTGGGCATGGAGGTCATGGCGTCCGAGGACGCCAAGGAGGGCCCCCGCGCCTTCCTCGAGAAGCGGGAGCCCCGCTTCAGCGGCCGGTAGCCGCCACCGGGGTCGCCGTCACCCGGCGGACGGCGACCCCGCCGGGGCGCCGGCCGGCGCGGGTGCCGGCGGCTCGACCGCGCACCGGCGCCGGGCCTCCACCAGCGGTTGCGGCGGCCCGCCGGCGAAGCGGAGCGCGCCGAGCAGCAGGTGGACGGCCGGCACCACCGTCGCCACGTCGACGAGCGACGGGTGGGGCAGGCCGAGCATGTCGCGGGCCCATCGGGGCAGGAGGGCGATCGCCGCCCGCACCACCACCTGGTGGGCGGCGGTGACGGCGGGTCCCGCGCCCTCCAGCGGCCGGCGGAGGAACGCGACCGTGTCGAGGGCCTGCTCGCCGGCGTGCAGCTCGGGACGGATGCGCAGGAGGTAGGCGCGCACCGCAGCCCGCGTGCGCGGTACGTCCTCGGCCCCGAGGCGCTCGGCCACCGTCGCCACCTCGTGGTAGTAGCGGTCGGCCTGCTCGCCGCGGACCGGGAACGGCGTGAAGGCCTGGTGGGCGGCGAGGAAGCTCGACACCTCGGTGACGTGGACCCAGGTCAGCAGCTCGGGGTCGTCGGCCGAGTACGGCCGCCCGTCGGGCGCGACGCCCCGCACCTTGCGGTGGACGGCCCGCACGTGGCGGATCAGCCGCTCGGCGGTCTCGGTCGAGCCGAAGGTCGTGCCGGCGACGAACGAGCTCGTCCGGCCGAGCCGGCCGAGCGGGTCGTCGCGGTAGCTCGAGTGCTCGTCGACGCCGGCCATCGCCAGCGGGTGCAGCGTCTGCAGCATCAGCGCCGAGAGCCCGCCGACCATCATCGCCGGGTCGCCGTGCACCCGCCACGTCACGCTGCCCGGCCCGAACAGGCCCGGATCGCCCGGCGGGTCGGTGTACTGCTCGAACGGCAGCCGGTCGGCCCCGAACGAGGCGGTGACCGGGGCCATCAGGCGGTCGCGCAGCGGGCGACCGATCAGCGGCAGATCACCGAGCGTCGGCAACGAGACCATCGTCCCTCCTGGTGCGGGGATCGGCGGGTCCAGCCTAGGAGCGCCCGCCGGGCCGCCCGGGGCGCGCCGTGGTGTAGACCGTGCGCCATGTCGCTGACCGAGACGCCCGACCCCGTCGATCCCGCCGCGCTCGCCGAGCACATCGCCGCCATGTGCGACGAGCCGCTCGTCGAGGGCGACACGCCCATCTCCGTCTGGATGCTCGTCAAGTCGCGCGACGCCGAGGGCGACATCGTCTGGGGTGTGCGCAACGCCGGCGAGCCGTTCACCTCCGAGGAGCTGCTCGGGGCGCTCACGGGCTTCACCGAGTCGCTCAAGCGCGACCTGGCCGCCGACTGGGAGTGACGCCGGGGCCGGGTCGGCCGGTGCCGTCCCGGCCCCGCCTCACGCCTCCGCCACCGCGCCCCGGAGCCCGTCCTCGCCGAACAGGGGGCCGATCAGCCCCGAGATGTCGGGTCCCCGCCGGAGCGAGTGGCCGCCGTCGACCGCCAGGTGCTGGCCCGTCACCCACGACGACTCGGGGCCGACCAGGAACCGCACGACCGAGGCGACGTCGTCCGGCTCGCCGACGCGCCCGAGCGGCGTGCAGGACAGGTAGTCGTCGAGCGCCGGCCCGGGCCGGGTGATCGGCTCGACGAGCTCGGTGCGGGTGAGCCCTGGCCGCACGGTGTTGACCCGCACACCGCTCGGCCCCAGCTCGTCCGCGGCCACGGCGCAGAGCATCTCCAGGCCCGCCTTGGCGGGGCCGTAGGCGCCGAACCAGCGGTGGGTCAGCACCCCGGCGATCGAGGAGATCGCGACGATCGAACCGCCGCCCTGGCGCACCATCTGCCGGGCGGCGTGCTTGATCGTGAGCATGGTCCCGGTCAGGTTGAGGTCGATCGTCCGGCGCCATGCCTCGACGTCGATCTGCGTGACCGGCCCGATCGTCTCCGAACCGCCCGCGCTGGCCACGACGCCGTCGAGGCGGCCCGTGGGGGCGGTCGCCGCCGCCACGGCGGCCTCGACCGACGCCTCGTCCGTGACGTCCGTGGGGACGGTGTGCACCGATGCGCCGTCGACGGCCGACCGGATCGCCTCGGCGGCCGCCTCCAGCCGTTCGACCGACCGGCCGGCGAGCGTGACGGTCGCGCCGTCGGCGGCGAGGCGGCGGGCGCAGGCCAGCCCGATGCCGCTGCCACCGCCGGTGATCAGCGTCGAGAACCCCGCCAGCGAGCCGCCGGCCCGGCCGGCGCCGTTGCCCGTGTTGGTCGTGTCCACCCGGTCACCCTCCTGCGGTCTGCGTGACCGGGACACTAGGCCCGGCGGAGGGCCGGCCGGGCACGGGCGCCGGCGCCGGCCGGCCGGCCGGCTCAGGCGGCGGGGAAGGGGAGGCGGTCGGTGACCGCCAAGCGGTTCCAGGCGTTGATGACGATGATCTCGAACACCAGCTGGGCCAGCTCGTCCTCGTCGAAGACCGTCCGGGCGGCGTCGACGACCTCGTCGGGCACGTGGGTGTCGCCGACCCGGGTGATCGCCTCGGTCAGCGCCAGGGCCGCCCGCTCGCGCTCGTTGAACAGCGGCACCTCGCGCCAGGCCGGCAGCACGTCGAGGCGCTGCTGCGACTCGCCCTCGGCCCGCAGGTCGCGGGCGTGCATGTCGAGGCAGTAGGCGCACCCGTTGAGCTGCGAGGCCCGCAGCTTGACGAGGTCGAGGAGCGCGGGCTCGAGGTGGCCGGCGGCGCTCACGGCCGCGTCGGCGGAGGCGAGCGCCCGGTAGGCGGCGGGGAGCCGCTCCTTCAGGCCGATGCGGGGAGCCCAGCCGGCGGTGTCGCCGTCGCCGCCGGTCGCAGGGGCGGGGGTCGTGGTGGTCGTCGTGGTCGTCATGGAGGGGACGGTACGGCGCGATCGGACCAGTTGCTTGGGCCAGTTTCGGTGCATTTGATTGGACCAGTGGAGATCCTCCTCGACGTCGACCTGCGGGCTGGCGGTGGCCGCCGCCGGGCCATCGAGGCCGCCCTGCGGTCCGCCATCCGCGCCGGCCGCCTGGCGCCCGGCACCCCGCTGCCGTCGACCCGGGCCCTCGCCTCCGAGCTGGGCGTCGCCCGCGGCACCGTCGTCGACGCCTACGACCAGCTCGTGGCCGAGGGCTTCCTCACCGCCCGCCGCGGCGGCCGCACGGTCGTGGCGGCCGGGGCGAGCCGGACCGGCGGGCCGCCGGCAGCCGCCGCCCCGCCGCCCCCGCGGGTCGACCTGTCGGCCGGCGCACCCGACCTCCACGCCTTCCCGGCCCAGGCCTGGGCCCGGGCCGTCCGCGCCGTGCTGCGCGACCGGCCCGAGGCGCTCGACTACGCCGGTGGCCGCGGGCGCCCGGAGCTTCACGCCGCGCTGGTCGACTACCTCGCCCGGGCCCGTGGGGTGAGCGCCACCCCCGGCCAGGTCGTCGTGTGCAGCGGCGTCGACGAGGCGCTCGGGCTGGTCGTGCGGGCCCTCGCCGCCACCGGCCGGCGCCGGGTGGCCATGGAGGACCCGTGCCTGTCCTTCCACCGGCGGATCGTCGCCGAGGCCGGGGGCACGGTCGTGCCCGTCCCGGTCGACGGCGACGGCCTGGACGTCGACGCCCTCGACGCCGTCGGGGCCGAGGCCGTCGTCGTCACCCCCGCCCGGCAGCCGGTCCTCGGCTCGACCCTCGCCCCCGAACGCCGGGGTGCGCTCGTCGCCTGGGCGCGGCGGACCGGCGGGGTCGTCGTGGAGGACGACTACGACGGCGAGCTCCGCTACGACCGCCAGCCCATCGGCGCGCTGCAGGCGCTCGACCCGTCCCGCACCGTCTACCTGGGCACGGCGAGCAAGAGCCTGGCGCCGGGGCTGCGGATGGGGTGGGTCGTCGTGCCGCCGGAGCTGGCGGGCGCGGTCGAGCCCCTCCTCCCGTTCCACAGCCCGGTGTCGTCCCTCGACCAGCTCGTGCTCGCCGAGCTCGTCGAGAGCCACGCCTTCGACCGCCACCTCCGCCGGATGCGCACGGCCTACCGCCGCCGGCGCGACCAGTTCGTCGCCCTCCTGGCCGAGCGGGCGCCGGCGGCCCGCGTCGAGGGCGTCTCCGCGGGCCTGCACGCGCTGGTGCGCTGGCCCGACGACGGCCCCGACGAGCAGGCGGTGGTGGCCGAGGCCGCCGCCCGAGGCATCGCCGTCACCGCCACCGCCCGCATGTGGCACCGCCCGGGGTCCGGCCCGCCCGGCCTGCTCGTCGGCTACGGGCGGCCGCCCGCCCACGCGGCCCGGTCGGCGTTCGAGGCGTTCGCCGGCCTCATGGCCGACCTCACCGGGCCGGCCGGCGCGGCCGTGGGATAGCGGGGTGGCCCCGGATCAGCGGCGGGGGAGCAGGGCCCGCACGGCGTCGATCGCGTCGGCCTCGTCCGGGCCCTTGTCGTGGCGGTAGCGGCGGACCCGCGCGAAGCGCAGCGCCACGCCACCGGGGTAGCGGGACGAGGCCTGCACACCGTCGAGGGCGATCTCGACCACCTGCTCGGGCCGGACGTGCACGACGTGGCCCTCCCGCCGGGTCTCCAGCCCGAGGAAGCGCTCGGTCTGCCAGGCCAACAGCTCGTCGGTCAGGCCCTTGAACGTCTTGCCGACCATGACGAAGCCGCCGGTGGCCGGGTCCCGCGCCCCGAGGTGGAGGTTGGACAGCCAGCCCTGCCGCCGGCCGCTGCCCCACTCGACCGCCAGCACGACGAGGTCGAACGTGTGGACCGGCTTGACCTTGCGCCAGGCGCCGCCCCGGCGGCCGGCCTCGTAGGCCGAGGCGGCGTCCTTGACCACGACGCCCTCGTGGCCGGTGGCCAGCGACTGCTCCAGCACCCGCTCGGCCGCGCCGACGTCGGTGGTCACGACGCCGGGGATGCGCCAGGGGCCGGCGATCCGCTCGAGGGCGGCCAGGCGGTCGGTCAGCGGCCGGTCGATCAGGTCCTCGCCGTCGAGGTGGAGCAGGTCGAAGAAGCGGGACTCGATCCCGGCGCCGGCCGAGCCGTCCTCGCGACCGAAGGCGCTCATCGTGTCCTGGAAGGTGCGGGGCAGCTCGCCCTCGTCGACCCCGACGGCCTCGCCGTCGAGCAGCAGCGCCTCGGCCGGCAGCGAGCGCACGAGCGCCACGACGCCCGGCAGCCGTCCGGTGACGTCGTTGAGGTTCCGGGTGTAGATCCGGACGTCGTCCCCCTCGCGGTGGACCTGGATGCGGGCGCCGTCCAGCTTCCACTCCACCGACGCCGGCCGGCCCTCGCCGCCGGTGGCCAGCGCCATCGCCTCGGCCAGGTCGCCCGCGCCCTGGGCCAGCATGGGCTTCACCGGCCGCAGCAGCGTCAGGCCGATGGCGGCCAGGCCGGCCTCGCCGCTGTCGCGGGCCACGACCGCCACCCGGGCGAGGTCACCGGCCAGCATCGCCGCCCGGCGCACCGTGGCCAGCGGCGCGCCGAAGGCCCGGGCGACGGCGTCGGTGACCAGCCCCTCGAGCGCGCCGTGGCGCAGCTCGCCGACGAGCAGGCGGCGGATCAGGTCCTGCTCACCGGCGGTGGCCCGGCCCAGCAGGTCGGCGAGCAGCGCCGTGCGGGCCCGCTGCGAGCCCGGGCCCCGCAGCGCGGCGAGCTGGTCGAGGGCGCGGTCGAGGTCGAGCACCGTGAGCGACGGCGCGCCGGCGGGCGGCGCCTCGACCGCCGCCACCGTGCGCCAGCCGACGCCGATGCGCCCCTGCCGGGGCGCGGCGATCAGGAACCCGACGACCACGGGCAGCTCGTCGCCCCGCAGACGGGCCAGCAGGTCGGCGAGCGCGGCGACCTTGGCCGATCGGGCCCGGGTGGCGACGACGGCCTCGGTCGTGGCGACGACGTCGGCCAGCGGCGTGTCGGGTGGCACCGGTCCATCCTGCCCGCTCGCCGGCCGGGCCGCGCTCCGTGGCGGGCGGCCCGGAATGGCGGCCGGCGTGCCCGTCCTCCGAGACTGCTGGGCCGTGGACTTCACGACGATGATGGCGCTCGAACCCCACGGCACCGACGTGTGGGTGGGGACCGGCCCCAGCTACCCCTGGGGCGGCCTCTACGGCGGGCAGATCGTGGCGCAGGGCCTGCGGGCCGGCGCCTTCACCGTCGATCCGGCGTACCGGGTGCACTCGCTGCACGCCTACTTCATCCGCCGGGGCGACGCCGCCGAGCCGATCCGCTTCGAGGTCGACCGGGTGCGCAACGGCCGCTCGTTCTGCACCCGGCGGGTGACGGCCCGCCAGTCGGTGGGCGTCATCCTCGAGATGACCGCCTCGTTCCAGGTGGGCGAGCCCGGACCCCAGGTGCAGACCGCGGTGATGCCCGGGGTGCCCGGCCCCGAGGGCTGCGAGGACGACGGCTGGAGCCCGATGTTCGGCCGGCGCACGGCGGCCCGGTCCCGGGGCGTGACCTCGGCGTGGATGCGGGTCGACGCCGACCTGGGCGACGACCCGACGATGCAGGCGGCGGCGCTGGCCTACCTCTCCGACGACCTGCCCACCGAGGCCGTCGTGCTGCTCGACCCGGATCTCGACCGGGACCGGCCGCCGGAGGGCCAGTTCTTCTCGGCCAGCCTCGACCACGCCATGTACTTCCACCGGCCGCTGGCCGCGGACCGCTGGCACCTGCAGACCTTCACCTGCCACGGGCTGATGAGCTCGCGGGGGGTGAGCGTCGGCTACGTGTTCACCGAGGAGGGCACGCACGTGGCGACCGTCGTGCAGGAGGTGCTGGTGCGCCGGGCCCGACCCCGGGGCTGAGGCCGACGCCGCCGGGGGCGGCCCCCGGTCAGCCCGTCTTCTCGTCGACCCGCACGCCGGCGCCCGGCCGCCACGTGCGCACGACCATCGTCTCGCCCCGCACCTGCACCGACGACGCGCCCAGAAGGTCGACGTCGAAGGCGTCGAACTGCCCGACCTCGAACCGGTGGCCGGTCGACGCGTGGATCTCGTCCGAGAACCGGGCGAGCGTGTCGGGATCGGCGAGCGGCGTCGCCGTGCCCCACATCTTCACGTCGCCCTCGGTCACCTGCGTGTCGACGGTGGCGGTGTGGAGCGCGAACCGCCCGTCCCGCTGCAGGTCCCGAGACTTCGTGCTGCCCGGCATCATCGCCAGCCACAGGCGGCCGTCGTGCAGCGAGAGGCGGCCGTCGACGACGACCGGCTCCATGGGGCTGATGCGGGGGAAGCCGTCGCGGCGCAGCGTGGCGAGCATCATCAGCTTGGTGGCCACGAGGCGGCGCTCCGCCAGCTCGGCGAGCGCGGGCGCCTCCTCGGCGAACTCGGTCCAGGCTGCCATGCGCGCACCGTACGGCGGGGTCCCTGACACCTCGTGTCAGTGATGCCGGCGGGCGTCGCGAACCCCTGGGCACGGCGGCGCCGGGGGACCAGACTCGGCCCATGGCGGATCACGACACCACCGGCCCCGCGCCCGGCGCCTCGCCCTTCGACGCCCCGCTGGAGGTGGCGGCCCGGTGGGCGGCCGACTGGGTGCGCTCGCTGCCCGACCGCCCGGTCGCCGCCCGGGCCGGCGTGGCCGACCTGCGGGCGGCGCTCGACGTGCCCCTCACCGACGAGGGCGCCGATCCCGCCGACGTCGTGCGCGAGCTGGCCGACGCCGCCGAGCCCGGCCTCGTCGCCACCGGGTCGCCCCGCTACTTCGGCTTCGTCATCGGCGGCGCCCTGCCCGCCGCGCTCGCCGCCGACTGGCTGGCGGCGGCCTGGGACCAGAACGCCGGGCTCCACGTCGGCGGCCCGTCGGTCGCCGTCGTCGAGGAGGTGGCCGGCCGGTGGGTTCTCGACCTGCTCGGCCTGCCCGCCGGCGCGTCCTTCGGGTTCGTCACCGGGTGCCAGATGGCCCACGTCACGGCGCTGGCCGCCGCCCGCAACGACATGCTGGCGCGTGCCGGCTGGGACGTCGAGCGGCAGGGGCTGGTCGGCGCGCCGCCGGTGCGGGTGCTGGCCGGCGAGGTGCGCCACGCCACGCTCGACCGGGCGCTGCGCCTGCTCGGGCTGGGCACCGACGCGGTCGAGGCGGTGGCGTGCGACCCGGACGGCCGCATGCGCCTCGACGACCTGGCCGAGCGGCTGGGCCGGTCGGGCCCGGCGAGCCCGACCATCGTGTGCGCCCAGGTCGGCGAGGTGAACACCGGCGCGATCGACCCGGTCGCCGAGATCTGCGACCTGGCCCACGAGCACGGCGCCTGGGTGCACGTCGACGGCGCCTTCGGCCTGTGGGCCGCGGCCAGCCCGGCGCTGCGGCCGCTGGTGGCGGGCGTCGAGCGGGCCGACTCGTGGGCGACCGACTTCCACAAGTGGCTGAACGTGCCCTACGACTCGGGCTTCGCCGCCTGCGCCCACCCGGCGAGCCACCGGGCGGCCATGGGCACGCGGGCGGCCTACCTCGTGCACGCCGAGGCGAACGGGCCCCGGGACCAGATGGACTGGAACCCCGAGTTCTCGCGCCGGGCCCGGGGCCTCGCCGTCTACGCCGCGCTGCGGTCGCTCGGCCGGCGGGGCGTGGCCGACCTCGTCGAGCGGTGCTGCGCCCTCGCCCGCCGGGCGGCCGGCGCGCTGGCCCGCCTCGACGGCGTCGAGGTGCTGAACGACGTCGTGCTCGACCAGGTGCTGGTCGGGTTCCGGGACGTCGACGCCGGCCGGGTCGTCGAGGAGGTCCAGCGCTCCGGCGAGTGCTGGATGAGCGGGACGACCTGGCAGGGGCGGCCGGCCATGCGGATCTCGGTGATCAACTGGCAGACCGGCGAGGGCGACGTCGACCGGGCCGTGGCGGCGATCGAGGCCGCCGTCGTTTCACTGACGAGGGTGTCACCGAACCGCTCGGCGCCCTAGGCTGCAGGCATGGCGACGGCGCTGCAGGTGGACGACATCGACCTCTCCGACCTGGACTTCTGGCTGCGGCCGATGGAGGAGCGGGCCGAGGCCTTCGTCCTGCTGCGGGCCGAGCGGCCGATCGCCCGCATGGTCCTGCCGGGCGTGCCCCACCTCGGGCTCCCCGAGTCGGAGTACTGGGCGGTGACCCGCTACGAGGACATCGTCGAGGTCAGCCGCCA
>DATGPY010000294.1:0-8820 GCA_035304465.1 Acidimicrobiales bacterium
CCCACCCGCCCGGCCGGTCATACGGGCCCTGCTCCTCCTGCGGGCCCCACCCGCCCGGCCGGTCATACGGGCCCTGCTCCTCCTGCGGGCCCCACCCGCCCGGCCGGTCATACGAGGACGCGCCGCCGCCCGGCCGCCACGGGCCGGGCCGGCCCTCGCCGGACCGCTCGTCGGGGTGCTCCCCGCCCTCCCAGCCGGGGCCCGGGACCGGCGGTGGGTCCTCGCCGGGTCGAGGCGGCCAGTCCTGCCAGCTCGGCCCCCCGTGCGGCGGCGCCGGCGACGCCTGCCCGGGACCGGCGGGCGCCTGCCACGCGTCGTCCCAGGCAGGCTCCCCCGGCGCGTCGGACGGCTCGCCCCACTGCTCGCGGCCGTGCTCGGGGGGCCAGGTGTTGGACATGACGGTCATGGTCGGGTCGTCTCCATAGCCTGACGGGTGGACCGGCCGATCGCCGCCGGCCGCCCCCACGCCGGCCAGCACCGGTTCGCGCCGGCGGGGCGGTGGGGCCTGACGGGTGGCGCGTGCCGGCCGCGGGCGGCTGCCCGGGCGGCCGGCGCCGGCGGGCCGCTGCGCCCGGGCGGCCGGCCCGCCGGCGCTGGGCACCAGCGCCTGTGCCCGGTGCCCGACGTGGGCGGCGACCCCGTAGGCGACGGCGCGCGTCACGGCCAGCGCGGCCGCCTGCGGCACCCCGGCGTCGGCCATGTCGGCGCGGCGGAGGGCGACGTAGGCCACGGTGGCCAGGACCGCGGCCCCGTACCCCGCCGGCCGGCCGCCGAGGAACCCGGCGGCGAAGACCGGGAGGAACAGCACCGTCGCGGCCACCTCCCCGCTGGCGACGCCGGCGAGCACGAGCGCGACGGCGACCGCGACGACGATGGCCGCGGCGGCGCCCAGCAGTGCGATGCGCACGCTCCCAGCACCCCAGTCGGCGGACCGGCCGCTCGTGCCCTGCCCCATCGAGCCAAGCCTACGGGGCGGCCCTCCGGCTGTCGCCCCCTCTCACGAGGGGTGGTACCGCCGCTACGCAGCGGTCGCAGCGGCCGCGCCGGCGAGGTCAGAGGTAGGTGCCGGGGCGGGTCTCGGCGTCGGTCGTGGGCGGCCGGCCGCCGGGCGGGAGGCGCCGGCGCATGTCCTCGAGCTGCTGGCGAGCGGCCATCTGCTGCGCGAACAGCGTGGCCTGGATGCCGTGGAACAGCCCCTCCAGCCAGCCGACCAGCTGGGCCTTGGCGATGCGGAGCTCGGCGCCGCTCGGGGCCTCGGTGCCGGCGAACGGGTGGGCCAGCCGCCGCAGCTCCTCCTGCAGGTCGGGCGACAGGGCCGAGGCCAGCTCGCTGACCGACGTCTCGTAGATCTCACGGAGACGGTCGCGGCTGGGCTCGTCGAGCGTGTCGTCGGACTGCCGCACCTCCTCGAGCAGCAGCTTCACCATCGACCCGATCCGCATCACCTTGGCCGGGTGCTCGACCGCCTCGGTGGCGGGCGCGTCGCCGCCCGTACCGTCCTTGTCACCGGGCCGCACGACCTCCGGGTGCTCGACCTGGGGCGTTCCGGGGGCGGTTCCCGGCGCGGGAGCCGGTGCCTCGTGCGGGGTCTGATCGGCAGACGACATGAGGCCATCCTGCCACGCCGGCGGCCGTCCCCCACCCCGGCAGCGGTGGGTCAGCGCGCGGTCCCCAGCAGCGGCACCAGCATCTCGGCCGAGGTGACGGAGCCGTGGCGCCCCACCAGCTCGTAGGGGCCGGTGTCGAGCGGGTCGTGGAAGGCCACGTCGCGCTTGGCGACGATGGCGACGTCGCCCAGGCGGGACGCCGCTGCCTCGGTGACGACGGGTCCCAGCCACCGATCGTCGACCACCTGGTTGCGGGACACGACCCACGCGTCCTCGCCGTGGTTGGCCCGGGCCGCCTCGAGCAGGTCGCCCGCCCGCCCCGGGCGGGCGTGCAGCCACCGGAACCGGCCCTCGCCGGACTGCATCGAGCACAGCTCGAGCACGTCGTCGGCCAGCGGCAGGACGTTGCCGCCGACCTCGACCTGCCCGTGGTCCGCGGTGACCAGCAGGGCCGCGCCGGGCGGGAGCACGTCGACCAGCCGGTCGATCGTGTGGTCGACCCACCGCAGCTCGGCGTCGTAGTGCTCGCCGAGGCCGTACTCGTGGGCGACCTTGTCGAGCCCGTCGTAGTAGGCGTAGACGAACGGCTCCGAGGACCGCAGCAGCCGGTCGACCTCGGTGACCATGGTGGACAGCGTGCGGTAGCCCCAGTACCGGGCCGGGTCGAGGTGGGCGCCGGTGAAGCCCGACTGCCGGTACTCGGCCCGGGTCACGACCGGTGGCCGCTCGCCGAGGAACGGCGGGGTGGGCTGCAGCTTCGACGGCGGGATGCTCTGGCGGGCGTCGCCGGCCGCGGTCGACCACCGCAGGACGTTCAGGACCTCGCCGTGCACGGCCATGCGGTACCCGACGACGCCGTGCTCGCCCGGCGGGAGCCCGGTCGTGAGCGACGTCAGCGCCGTCGCCGTCGTCGAGGGCACGACCGTGGTGATCGGGCCCCCGTCCATCGCCGCGAAGGTCGGCGTCAGCGAGAGCCGGGCCTGGAGCTGCTCCCAGCCCAGGCCGTCGACGACGAACAGCACCACCTGGCGGGCGCCGACCGCGGGCTGGGGCAGCCAGTCGGGCGCCTCGTCGGGTGTGGAGAGCAGCGACGGGACGACGTTGGTGATGCAGGGCCCGTCATAGTTGGGAAGTACGAGTCGGTCCACCTCTGGCCTCTTCTCCGCGCCAACCGTAACCGCCGCGGCAGCGGAAGAAACCACACCCCCCGGGGCGTGCCGGCCGGACCCCGTACAGTTGGGCCCGTGAAGGTGTCGACCCGAGGTGACTACGCCAGCCGGGCGCTGCTCTCGCTCGCGCTCCACGCCGACGAGACCGGCCCCACCTCGGTGCGCGACATCGCCGAGCGCACGGGCCTGCCCCAGCCCTACCTCGAGCAGATCCTCCTGGCGCTCAAGGGCGCCGGCCTGGTGCGGTCGAAACGGGGTGTCGGGGGCGGCTACGTGCTGGCCCGGCAGCCGGCCGACATCACCCTCGGCGACATCGTCAGCGCCGTCGACGGCCCGATCGCGGTCGGCGACTTCGGCGAGCCCCACCAGGACGGCGCCTGCGACCACGAGGGCCAGTGCGTGCTGCTCGCCATCTGGGGGGCGCTGAGCGAGCACATGCGCCGGCACCTGGACGCGCTCACGCTCGCGGACATCGCCGAGATGGCCCGGGGCGAGCGCGAGTGGCCGGCCGTCGAGGACGACGCCGGGTGACGCCCGGCGCTCAGCGCAACCGGGCCAGCACCGCGGCCAGGTCGGCGGGCAGCGGCGACGTGAACGCCAGCCGCTCACCGGTGACCGGGTGGTCGAGCGCGAGGTGCTCGGCGTGCAGGAACGGGCGGTCGAGCGGCAGCGACTGGCGGTCACCGCCGTAGCGCCGGTCGCCGACGACCCGGTGGCCGATCGAGCCCAGGTGGACGCGGATCTGGTGGGTGCGGCCGGTCTCCAGGTGGCAGACCAGCTCGGTGACCTCGACCGGGTCGCGGTAGGTGCGCACCACCTCGTAGCGGGTCCGGGCCGGCTTGCCGGTGACGGTGACGGCCATGCGGGTGCGGTCGCGGGCGGAGCGCCCGATGGGTGCGTCGATCACCCCGGTGGCCGACGACGGCGCGCCCCACACCAGCGTGCGGTACCGGCGCTCGACCGCCCGCCCTGCGAGCATCCGCACCAGGGCCTCGTGGGCGCGTGGGCTCCGGGCCACGAGCAGCAGGCCGGAGGTGCCCTTGTCGAGGCGGTGGACGATCCCGGGCCGGTCGGGCTGGCCGACGCCGGCGATCTCCGGGTAGCGGGCGAGCAGGCCGTTGACCAGCGTCCCCTCGTGCCGCCCGGCACCCGGGTGGACGACGAGGCCGGCCGGCTTGTCGACGACGACCAGGTCGTCGTCCTCGTGGACGACGGGCACGGGCACGGCGGGGTCGGGCTGGGGCGCCGTCTCCTCCGGGGCGTCGGGGACGGTGATGTCGAGGGTCTCGCCCTCGGCCACCCGGTGGGTGCGCGAGGTGACCGGCCGCCCGTCGACCAGCACGGCACCGCCGTCGACCAGCTCGGCCGCCTCCGAGCGACTGCGACCGGTGACGAGGGCGACGACCCGGTCGAGTCGCTGGCCGTCGAGCGCGCGGGGGACGACCTCCCGCAGGGCGGAGGCCGTCACCGCTCGGCGTCGTCGCCGGACCCGGCCACGGGGCCGCCGGGCTCGGGGTCGGCGCCCCGGTCGGCGGCGGCCGGGACGGGCTCGCCCGCGTCGCGCCACTGCGCCCCGAAGAGCAGCACGGCGCCGACGACGATGGCCGAGTCGGCCAGGTTGAACACCGGCCACCACTGCAGGTCGACGAAGTCGACGACGCCGCCGCCGAGGAACCCGTCGCCCTCGCGGACGGCGCGGTCGAGGAGGTTGCCCAGCGCGCCCCCGAGGATCATGCCCAGCGCGACCGCCACGACCGGTCGGGTGGCGTGGCGCCCGGTGCGCAGCAGGACGGCCACGACGACGATGGCCAGCAGCGAGATCAGCGGGCCCCGCCCGTCGGCGAGGCTGAACGCCGATCCGTGGTTGGCGACGTAGCGGAGGCGGAGGGAGCCGACCAGGTCGATGATGCGGCCGTCGCCCAGGGTGGCGACGGCCCACGCCTTGGTGGCCTGGTCGAGGGCGAGGGCGACGGCGGCAACCCCGAGCAGCAGGGCCCATCGGGACCGGGGCCGGTCGCCGTCCGGGGTGGTGGCCCCGGCCGCGGGGACCGCCGTGGCGTCCCGGAGGCGGGGCCGGGTGGTCACCGCAGGCCGAGCCCCCCGCTCTTGCACTTCACGCACAGCGCCGCCTGGGGCAGCGCCTTCAGGCGCTCCTTGGGGATGGCGGCGCCGCAGTTCTGGCAGGTGCCGTAGGTGCCGTCGTGGATCCGGGCGATGGCGGCGTCGATCTCCTCGATGGCCGCCCGGGCCTGGGCCGACAGCGCCAGGTCGCGCTCGCGCTCGACGGCCAGCGTGTCGCCCTCGCCGGACTCCTCGTCGAACTGGACGTCACCCGGCTCGCGGTCCTCGGTGAGCGAATCGGCCTCGGCCTGGAGGGACTCGGCCTGGCGGAGGTAGTTCTCCCGCTCGGCCTCGAGCAGCTCCAGCTGGCTGCTGAGGAACGCGTCGAGCGCCGCCTTCTTCTTCTTCCCGCCCGTCCGGGAGCCGGTCGCCTTCCTGGTGGCGCTCTTGGCGGGAGCGTCCTTCGTTGCCTTGGGCATGTCGCCGTCCTCGGGGGAAAGGGTGCCGGATCGTATGCCGGCCGCCACAGCCGGTCAAGGGTCCGGGGAAGGATAGGGGGTCGAACGGAGGTTTCAACCCCCGGCCCGCGGCGCCCTGCCACACATGCTCTGACCTGCGACTTCTCGCCGTCGGGCGCCGGCGCCGCCATGCCCTACGCTTGTCGCCATGCCGTTCGGCCCCGTCGACCCCGACCTCGACCTGCCGTCCCTCGAGCACCGCGTCCTCGCCCGCTGGCGGGAGCGCGGCGTCGTCGAGGAGGCCGCCCGCCTCCGCAAGGGCGCGGAGCCCTGGATCTTCTACGAGGGCCCCCCGACCGCCAACGGCCGGCCCGGCCTCCACCACGTCTGGGCCCGCGTCTTCAAGGACATCTTCCCCCGCTACCAGACGATGCGGGGGCGCGACGTCCCCCGCAAGGGCGGTTGGGACTGCCACGGCCTGCCGGTCGAGCTCGAGGTCGAGAAGGAGCTCGGGCTCCACAGCAAGCCCGAGATCGAGGCCTACGGGATCGAGGCCTTCAACGAGCGCTGCCGGCAGTCGGTGCGCCGCTACGTCGAGGACTGGTCGCTGCTCACCGAGCGCGCCGGCGTGTGGATCGACACCGCCGACGCCTACTGGACGATGAGCAACGACTACATCGAGTCGGTGTGGTGGCTCATGCGGCAGCTCTGGGACAAGGGGCTGCTCTACGAGGGCCACCGGGTCACCCCCTACTGCGGCCGCTGCGGCACGGCGCTGAGCTCGCACGAGGTCGCCCAGGGCTACCGGGACGTCGTCGACCCGTCCATCTACGTCCGGTTCCCGCTCACCGGCGACGGCGCGCCCGACGCCGACCTGCTGGTCTGGACGACCACGCCCTGGACCCTGATCTCCAACACCGCCGCCGCCGTCGGCCCCACCTTCACCTACGTCCGGGTCACGCCGCCGGGTGGCGGGCGCGACCTCGTGCTCGGCGAGCGGGCGGCCGAGCGCCTCTTCCCCGACGCGCCCGTCCACGAGCGCTGGACCGGCGCCGAGATGGCCGCCGCCGGGTGGCGCTACGAGCGCCCGTTCACGTTCCTCGAGCCGGTCGCCGGCAAGGACGGCTGGCGGGTGGTGGCCGCCGACTACGTCACAGACGACGACGGTTCGGGCATCGTGCACATCGCCCCCGCCTTCGGCGAGGAGGACGCCCAGGTCGGCCGGGCCGAGGACCTGCCGGTGCTCAACCCGGTCGGCCCCGACGCCGCCTTCGACCACCGCGTCACGCCCTGGCAGGGCCGGTTCGTCAAGGACGCCGACCCCGAGATCATCGCCGACCTGCGCGAGCGGGGCCTGCTCGTCGCCGAGCACGCCTACGAGCACAGCTACCCGCACTGCTGGCGCTGCGGGACGCCGCTCATCTACTGGGCCAAGACGTCCTGGTTCGTCCGCACCGAGGAGCGGCGCGCCGACCTGCTCGCCCAGAACGAGCGCATCAACTGGTACCCGGAGCACATCAAGCACGGCCGGTTCGGCCGCTGGCTCGAATCCAACATCGACTGGGCGCTGTCCCGGGACCGCTACTGGGGAACGCCGCTGCCGATCTGGCGGTGCGAGGACTGCGGCGTGGACACCTGCGTCGGCTCGGTGGCCGAGCTGTCCGAGCTCGCAGGGCGCGACCTCGGCGACCTCGACCTGCACCGGCCGTTCGTCGACGAGGTGACCTGGCGCTGCCGAGAGGAGGGCTGCGACGGCACGGTCCGCCGGCTGCCGCCGGTCCTGGACGCCTGGTTCGACTCGGGCTCGATGCCCTCGGCCCAGGTCCACCACCCCTTCGCCGACGACGGCCGCTTCGAGGCCGGCTTCCCTGCCGACTTCATCTGCGAGGCGATCGACCAGACCCGCGGGTGGTTCTACTCGCTGCTGGCGGTGAACACCCTCGTGTTCGGGTCGACCCCCTACCGCAACGTCGTCTGCCTCGGCCACATCGTCGACGAGGACGGCCAGAAGATGTCCAAGTCGCGGGGCAACGTCATCGACCCCTGGTCGCTGTTCGAGGGGGTCGGCTCCGACGCCCTGCGCTGGTACTTCTTCTCGGCCGGGCAGCCGTGGGGCCAGCGGCGGGTGTTCGAGGAGGGCATCCGCGAGACCACCCGCCAGACGCTCCTGACCCTCTGGAACGTCTTCAGCTTCTTCGTCACCTACGCCGACTCCGACGGCTGGGAGCCCGACCCGGCGGCCGGGCCGCCCCGCCCGGACCACGTGCTCGACCGCTGGCTGCTCAGCGAGCTGGACGACACGATCGCCGAGGTCGGCGACGCCCTCGAGGGCTTCGACGCCCTGCGGGGAGCGACCCGGCTCGCCCGCTTCGTCGACGACCTGTCCAACTGGTACGTGCGCCGCAGCCGCCCCCGGTTCTGGAAGGCCGGCGACCCCGCGGCCCACGCCACGCTCCACCACGCGCTGGTCGTGACCGCCCAGCTGCTGGCGCCGTTCTGCCCGTTCCTCGCCGACGAGCTCTACGTGCGGCTCACCGGCGAGACGTCGGTGCACCTGACCGACTGGCCGCAGCCGGTCGGGGCCGCCGACCCCGAGCTGTCGGCCGAGATGGCCGCCGCCCGCCGGCTGGTGGCGCTGGGGCGCGCCGCCCGCACCGAGGCCAAGGTGAAGGTGCGCCAGCCGCTGCGGCGGGCGCTCGTGCTGCACCCGGGCGTGACGCTGCGCGACGAGGTCGTGGCCGAGGTGGCGGGCGAGCTCAACGTCAAGGCCGTCGACGCCATCGACACGCTCTCCGGCCTCATGACCTGGACCGTCGTGCCCAACTTCCGGGTGCTCGGCCCCCGCCTCGGGCCCAAGGTCCAGGAGGTCAAGGCCGCGCTGGCCGCGGCCGACGGCACGGCGCTGCACCGCCAGCTCGAGGCCGAGGGGGCCATCGAGGTCGCCGGCGAGCGCCTGACGGCGGAGGACGTCGAGCTGCGGGCCACGAGCCACGAGGCCTACGGCGTGGCCGAGGACGGCGGGTGGGCCGTCGCCCTCGACCTCGAGCTCGACGACGAGCTCCGGCTCGAGGGGCTGGCCCGCGAGCTGGTCCGTGCCGTCAACGACCTGCGCAAGGACATGGGGCTCGAGGTGTCCGACCGCATCCGGCTCGTCGTCGAGGCCGACGGCCCGGTGGCCGAGGCGATCGAGCGGCACCGGGAGCACATCACCGGCGAGGTGCTGGCGGTCGAGCTCGTCCTCCGGCCCCTCGAGGGGCGCGCCGCGGTCGAGCTCGACGTCGACGGCCACCGCGTGCGGGTGGCGATCGAGAAGGTCTGACGCGCCGGCCGGGCCCGCCGGTGCGGCCCGGCCGCCCCCGGTCGGCCGTGCCGGGCCGGCGGCGCCGACGGGTCACCGCTCGGGGCCCCGCCGGCGCGCCGGTCGCGCCCGGCGCGCGCCGTGCGCCCAGGTCAGCGGCGCCGGCCGAAGCGGGTGGCCTCGCCCTCGACCTTGTCCGGGTCGAACACCGCCTTGCCCCACTCGCT
>DATGPY010000295.1:0-2389 GCA_035304465.1 Acidimicrobiales bacterium
CCGGTGCCGCCCACCGGCTCGGCCCCGAGCAGGGCCATGACGGTGGGGGCGACGTCGACCAGCCGGGCCGACCGCGGGACCATCCCCTGCTGGCGCACGCCCGCGCCGGCGAGCACGAACGGCGCCCGCACCTGGACGATGCCGAGCGAGCCGTGCTCACCCCGCTCGCCGCCCTGGTCCTCCCAGTTGTGGGCGGGCGTGTGCAGGCAGACGAGGTCGGGCGCGTGCGGGTGGTCGAACAGCTGGGCGATCTGGTCGTGGGCGTGGGGGTAGGACTGGGTGGTGCGGTCCGGCCACCGGTTGGCCAGCTCGTCGGCCAGGCCGACCCACCGGTCGGTGGCCGTGTCGCCCAGCGGGTTGCGGCCCTCGACCTCGACCTCGACGAAGCGCCAGCCCCGCTCGCCCGGGGCGCGCTCGCGCCGGAAGCGGACCCGGCCGTCGACCGCCCGGGCCTCGTAGCCGTCGTCGGTCGTCGTGACGACCATGTCGACGATCGGCTCCAGCGCGCTGTCGAGCAGCGCCTCGGCGACCTGTGCCACGCGGTCGGGGTCGGCCCCCCGGTGCTCCGGGGGGCGGGGCGCGACCGCCGTGGCGCCCCCGACGCTCCCAGCAGCCGTCATGGGACCGACGATACCGGGGGCGCCACGGCGCGGCGCGGGTCAGCCGGCCAGCGGCGGCGTGTCGAGGTTGGTCCAGTTCTCCTGGGCGTAGCGGGCGCCGGCCGCCCGCAGCCCGTCGAGCCGGGCCACCTCGTCGTCGGTGAGCACGAGGTCGAGGGCGGCGACGTTCTCCTCGAGGTACCGCCGCCGCTTCGTGCCGGGGATGGGCACGACGTCGTCGCCCTTGGTGGCCAGCCAGGCCAGCGCCACCTGGCCCGGGGTGGCCCCGTGGGCCTCGGCGATCTCCCGCACGACCGCGACGGCGGCCAGGTTCCGCTCGAGGTTCTCGCCCTGGAAGCGGGGCTGCCCCCGGCGGAAGTCGTCCTCGGCCAGCTCGTCCACGCTGGTCACCGTGCCGGTGAGCAGGCCGCGCCCGAGCGGGCTGTAGGGGACGATCCCGATGCCCAGCTCGCGGCAGGTGGGCACGATCTCGTCCTCGATGTCCCGGGAGAACAGCGACCACTCGGTCTGCAGGGCGGCGATGGGGTGGGTGGCCGCGGCCCGCCGGATGGTGTCGGCCGACGCCTCCGACAGGCCGAGGTGGCGGACCTTCCCGGCCTCGACCAGCTCGGCCATGGCCCCGACGGTCTCCTCGATGGGCACGGTGACGTCGGGCCGGTGCTGGTAGTACAGGTCGATGTGGTCGACGCCGAGGCGCTTCAGCGAGGCGTCGCACGCCTGGCGGACGTACTCGGGGTCGCCCCGCACGAAGCGGGCGGACGGGTCGTCGGGGTCGAGGTGGATGCCGAACTTGGTCGCCAGCACGACCTCGTCGCGCCGGCCGGCGAGCGCCCGGCCGACGAGTTCCTCGTTGTGGCCGAAGCCGTACATGTCGGCGGTGTCGAAGAACGTGACGCCGAGGTCGAGGGCGCGGTGGATGGTGGCGACGGCCTCGTCGTGGTCGGGGGTGCCGTAGGCGAAGCTCATCCCCATGCAGCCGAGGCCCTGGGCGGACACGGTGGGTCCGGAGCGCCCGAGGGCGCGCGTGGGCAAGGTCACGGTGGTCTCCTCCGTGGTTCGTGGTCGGGTCCGGTCGACGGTGGGGCCGCCCGGTGGGGTGGGGCGGCTCAGGGAGCGCAGCTGCCGCCGTAGGTGGCGATCTTGAACTCGATCGCCCCGAGCGCCGACTCCAGCTCGGTGATCCGGGCCTTCACCGTGTCGCGGTGGGCCTCGAGGAGGGCGAGGCGCTCGTCCTCGTTCCCGGGCCCCTCGTCGACGAGGCGGAAGTAGGCCTGGATGTCGCGGATCGGCATGGCGGTCAGCCGCAACCGCGTGATGAACACCACCCGGTTGATCTCGGCCTGGCCGTAGATCCGGCGGCCCGCGGCGTCGCGGGGCACCGACAGCAGGCCGATGCGCTCGTAGTACCGCAACGTGTGGGGCGTCACGCCGGTGATGGCGGCGACCTCGGCGATGCCGAGCCCCTCGCGGGCGTCCTCGCCGGCGGACGTCGGTGCGGCACCGGGGTGGGTGACTGCTGTCATCACGACCGACGGTACGGCTTAGAGCGCGCTCCAGGTCAAGGGGTCACGTCGCGCCGGGTCCGGCGGGTGACGGGCACCCGGCCCGGCTGTTAGGTTCTCCTAACCAACTGAGGCCAGCGGACCGTCCACCGACCACCCCCGAGGGAGCACCACCCCATGTCCGAGACGACCGCCGCCACCGCCGCCACGACCAGCCCGTTCCGCACCTTCGTCACCTCCGTTGTGGCGGTCGAGGACGTGCACCCC
>DATGPY010000296.1:0-23283 GCA_035304465.1 Acidimicrobiales bacterium
GATGTTGATGTCTCCTTCCGGCCACCGAGGCCGGAAGGAGACATCCCCCGTTTGGGCTGTCGATTCGTGCAGGATCTGGGCATGGCGACGAGCAGAAACGCCGAGCGTTGAACTCGACGGTTCGAGTGGTGCAGGCCGTCCTGATCGACGGTGAGTGCATCGAACGTCTCCTGGGCGAGCGGCCGCTGCCGGTCGAGCATGTGATGGCCCCGTCGATCCTCGTCGACGGCCGTTTCCACACCGCGGGGTGCCACTGGCTTCGCCGCAAGTCGATGGTGCGCCCGGTCCACTCGACCCTCGTCGCCCACGCCCGACGCCTCGCCAACTACATCGGCTTCCTCCGCAACGACCGTGGTCTCGATCATCCCGACGAGCGGTTCGCCGACCTGTTCGCCGCCACCGAGGACGACGTCTTCGCGTTCTACCGAGCACGCCAGTTCCACGCCGAGACCGCCGTCAGCTCGGCCGCCTGGCGAGCCCAGCTCTCGACGATCAAGCAGGCCCACGAGTTCCTGCGAGCGACCTACGACGTACCCATCCCGTTCCGGGTGGTCACCTTCATCAACCCGGCCGGCTACGCCTCGACGACCGCCCCCGAGCTGCGCGCACGCACCCGCACCGGCAGCCGAGGCAACCCGATCACGCCCGGCTACGCCGAGCTGCTGGTGCAGGGAGCCCTCCGCATCGACCAGCACGGACATCAGAGCAATGCCCGCACCGTCGACCGAGACGCCGCGGCGGTCAGCCTTGCTCTGGGCTCGGGCATCCGGCACGGAACGCTCACCAACATCACCACCTACGAGATCCCGCCGGTGGTCGCCACGCCGTTCACGACCATGCGGATCCCGGACTTCATCACCAAGGGCGACGCCGGCGGCGAAGCTTGGATCTTCTCGCACCGCCTCAAGCTCGTCCACGCCTACATCAACGGCGCCCGGGCCGAGCTAATCGCCGATGGCCGGCCCTACCGGCCCGAGTCCCCGATCCAGCTCGACGATGCCGACGAAGACCGCTGGACCGCCACCGTCGACGGCACACGACGCTCGGTGCGCTGGGCCGAGACCACCGATGAGGTCCGCCGGCGGCTCGTCAACCCCGACGGCTCCACCCCGATCCTGCTCCTCAACAGCTACACCCCCGACCCACTCTCCTACGACCAGGTCGGGACCATCACCGCGACCGCACGCGACTGGACCCGCCTGCACCTCGCCCCGGACTTCCCGGCCCGCTTCCGTACCCACGACCTCCGCCACACCTACGCCACCCACCTCACCGTCTGCCTCTTCAAAGGCGCCGTCGCCGACTACGTCCACCCCGACTTCGTCCAGGCCTACGCACCGACCGCAATCACCGACGCCGTCGAGATGGCCAAGCAGAGCCTCGGCCACGCCAGCGAGGCCTCCACCCGCCTCTACACGATGCACGCCTCCAAGTTCCTCCACGTTCCCCTCGAGCACTTCATCGGAGAGCCCTGATGGCCACCGCGAACCGCGGCAAGAAGAGCCACACCTACGACATCACCGAGGTCCTCAGCGTCGACCTCGAGACACTCACCATCGCCTACCGGGACGTCGCCCACGCCGCCGACCAACAGGTGCGCCTGGATGTCCCGCCGACCCCGGCGGCCCGCCAGACGCTCTGGGGCATGGCGGACAGCATCAGCGTCCACGGCACCGGCATGTGGGAGTCCGGTTACGCCCTGCAAGGCATCGCTTCGACGGTCAAGCGCTCGCTGCTCCTGCTCGACGACGTCGGAGTGTCGGACTTCAGCGAGCCCTCCCTAGCGCTGCGGCAGCTGCGCGACGTCATCGAGTACTTCGACGCGAGTCAGAAGCGGACCCTGAACAAGCTGTTCTGTCGCATCCTTCGGCGCTACCACCCGGACGGCACAGAGCTAGCGCGCGCTCTGTCGAACACGAGCTACATGGTCAAGGAGTCGAACGTCGAGCTCTACGACGATGCCGAAGCCGACGCCATCCACTCCGCTGCCCGAGGGCTCTTCACCGCGGCGTTCAAGGCCCAACGGGACCTGCTCACGCAGCTCGGCTACGACACCTCCGACCGCAGCTGGCTGAGGATCCCGGCCGAGCGGATCATCGCCGACGCCCGGGCCGCCGCACCTGAACTGGTCGGAGCCCGCCGTCCTCGACCGTCCGAACCTCGCATCGACCAGATCCGTTGGGCGCTCCTCCACCCGTCGGGGTTTGGGCGCCCCGGGCGAGGCCGCCCAGGGCTCGTCACCAACATCGTGCTCGACGGGATCAGCAAGGCTCTCTACCCACCGTCGACCGTGCTCACCGCAGGCCTGATCATGCAGTGCATGGCGGAGCTCAGCGGCCTCAACCTCTCGGTTATGCTCCGCACCGAGCCAGATGACCTCGTCTACACCGGCAAGACCAACGGGACACTCCACCTCGCCAAGGCCCGCAACCACAGCGAGGACCAGTTCGCCGTCCGGATCACGAACAACAGCTCACTCGGCGGTCTCGTCGAAGCCCTGAGCGGCCTGACTCGCGTCTCCCGCCACTGGCGGGCCACGAAGCTCGTCAGCGACAGCGGCGTCGTACCCGAGGTAGTCAACCGGCTCTACGTCGAGCACCGAAGAGACTGCGAGCACGCCGAGGTCCTCACCTCCCAGCGCATCCACAACGCGTGGCGCCAGCCCGACTTCGATGCCTACTGGCCGCACGCCGCCGACGTCGCCCGGCCGAAGGGCTTGCGCTTCCAAGCGCTTCGCCGCAAGGCGCTCGAACGGGCGATCACCACGAACCCGAAGGCCGACGTGCACGGCCACAGCGAACGCACCCGAGTGCACTACCTCGCCAACGTCCTGCCCGAGCACGTACTCGCCAAGACCGTCACCGACGCCCAGCACGCCATCATCGACGCCGCTGTCGCGAGGTTCGCCGGAGCCGATGCCCCGGAGCGACTGGCAGCAGCGGTTCGAAGCGGCGAGAGCGCCGACATCGTCGTTAGCGTCTGCACCAGCGGCGGCAACGACCCGGACACGGCGACCAAGCCCTGCTCCCTCGGCCTGGCCGCTTGCTTCACGTGCCCGAACGGCTACCGCACCGTCGACCACATCCCCGGCCTGGTCGCCACGGTCCGCTTCGCCGAACTCATCCGGGCGAACGACCCCGAGGAGTGGGACAACGGCGAAGCGTCGCTCCTGCACTTCTACGCCACCGAGAGCCTCAAGCAGTTCCCGTCCGCTGCCGTCGAAGCGGTCCGCACGAACGATCTGGCCGATCAGCTCGTGACCGTCGGCGCCCTCTACTCGGAGTTCCGCCGATGACCGCCGGAGAGACCGTCGTCCAACTGCGCTTCGCACCCAACGAGGACACCACCAGCACCAAGGTCGCAGCCCACAGCGACGTTCGCGACCTCATCCCCCGGCGCCGATGCCGTCCCGCTTCCGATCCGGTTCGGTTCCGACATCTGGAACCTCGGCGGCCACCCCGGCTGGCGGGCCAAGCACGGCCAGCAGACCAAGCTCGACTTCACTGGCGTCCCCACCCGCTGGCGGACCGCCGCCAAAGAGTGGACCTTGCTCTGCCTCGACCCGGCGCTCGCGCTCGAATGGGCCCCGGAGAACCCGGCCGCTGAGACCTGGCCCGAAGGCCAGGAGCCCATCAAGATCACCACCGGCCAGTCCAACCTCAAGCAGCTGCGTCTGGCCCTCGTCCTGATGGACCGCTACGACCTGATCGAACCGGACGACGACGACTGGGCCCGGGCCACCATGCTCATGCGCCGGCTGATCGACCGGGCCGACAAACGGGACCACGCCGAACTCGCCGCCGGCACCCTGCGAGGCCGCCTGCAGCAACTCCGCTCCCTCTGGTCGGTCCGCACGATCATCGACCGTCCCACCATGCTTGGCACCGAGCCGCTCGGCACCGAAGAGTCCACCGAGGTGTTCGGCGCCGGCGCCCGACCGAAGCGGAACATGCGCCGGCCACACCAGGACGTCGGCCGCTGCCTCGGCATGGTCGCGTGGATGTTCGACAACATCGCCGACGACGTCCTCGCCCACCTGCGCTGGTGGTCCGAGAGCACCGCGTCTGCAGACGACGCCCCTGCGAGCCGGGACGAGGGCTACCAGGCCATGGTCGACCTGCTCGACGAGGTCGCATCCACCCTCGGCGTCCTGCCTGCCGTCGTGAACAACTCCGGTAACCCGACGCTCGCCCACACCGCCCTCGCCAGCCTGCTGGGCCTGCACGACGCTGACGAGGCCTTCCTCTGGGGCCGCTACGCCATGCGCCGCTTTCGGGACGTCCCCCTCGAGGTCGAAGGCGGCAACCCTTGCCCACTGCCCACCCGCGCACTTCCGCTCGCCGACGGCAGCGGCGAGGTCACCTGGACGCCCCGCCTCCTCAACACCAACGACGAGCTGCAGTGGTGGTCCTCGACCCTCGTCTACTGCGGCATGTTCTACGTCGCAGCGGTATGCGGCATGCGAGACCTCGATCTGGACTGCCTCCCCCTCGGATGCGCCAACACCATCACCAAGACCCGTCCCACCGGCGAGACCTACGAAGTCACCAAAGTCCGGGGCTACAAGCAGAAGAACCGCCAGGCTCCGATCCCTACGACCTGGACTGTGTCCGAGCGGGTCAGCCGAGTCCTCAACGTCATCGGTGAGCTGCATCAGATCCATGGGATCACGCCGTCGATCAACAGCCACACCGGTGAGCGACGACTCTTCGACCCGCAGCTCATCACCGCGTCGAACCGCAGCGGACGGGACTCGATCCACCTCGACCTCGGCTACATGAACTGGCTCACCGAAGCGGCCCGACGCCTCCACCAGCGGGGCCTCACCCGCGACTCGCTCGAGGACGTCACCAAGCTCAACGTCGCCCAGATCCGGATCACCGCGCTCCAGGCCTACGCCTCCCGGCCCCTCGGCAACGTGCTCGCCGCCGAGTTCGGACAGTGGTCGACCCAGAGCGTCGGCATGGGCTACTACGGCGACGTCACCAAGATCATCCACCTCGCCGACCCCAGAGACGCCGACAGCATGATCCACGAAGACACCGGCCGCACCTTGGCCCGGGCCGCCAAGAACATCGGCGAGTTCCGAGGCAACGGCGTCGACCACCTCCAGGACGTCATCGCCCGCCACGCCGGCACGCTCGCCAACGACACCCCACTCAGCCAGGCCCGCCTCAAGACTCTCGGCAAGAAGAACGCCAACCTCCGCACCGGGCCGTACACGCTTTGCCTCTACCGGCCGGAGATGGCCCTCTGCGGCGGTCAGGGCGCTGCTGATTTCCGGCTCTGCCGGCCGCACGAGTGCAAGAACTCCGCTATGTCCCGAGCGCACCGGGCCCTTGTTGAGCTGCGCCGCCGCCAGGAGCTCCAGATGGCTCCGATCCTGCGACGCAACGCCGAGAAGATCGCTACCGCCATGCCGGCGGTCATCGAGGAGTTCGCTGACATCACCAACAACGAGCTCGCTGCCATCGCCGCCGAGGACCTCGACAGCTACATCCGGGAAGCCCTCAACGAGGACCCGTCAGAGTGAGCGACGTCACCGGCGACCTCCTCGAGACCTTCGCCCGGATCGCTGCGCAAGCCGACGCCGGCGAACCTGTCGACGTCGCCGAGGAGCTCCGGTCACTGCCGGTCGTGCTGCGGGCCGCGCTGGCTGTCGCCGTGCTCGCGGCCGCCGATCGCCCGATCAGCGGTGTCACCGTCGCCACTGCCGGTGGCTTCTCGAGGGGCACCGCCTACCGGAACAACCGCGGGGCCCTCCACACCGTCACCGCTGCCGTCCCCCATGTCGTCGACGCAATGCTCGCCCGGGCACGGGAGGGCGCCACCAGCGCGTCCCTCGGTGCCACCGTTCAGCAGCGTGACGACACCATCGCCGATCTCCGGGCGGCGCTGCGAGAAACCGCCCAGGAACGGGATGTAGCGATCGCCTACGCCCGGGACCTCCACGAGCAACTGGCGCCGGAGTTCCGGGCCATCCTCGCTGACAAGACGGCAAAGGTCCGCCGCCTCCGCGCCATCGACGACACCGCCGGGGGCGTCAACCCTGCCTGAGTTCGGCAGCACGCTGACCTGAGTGGAGATAGAACGACCCCCTCCACACCACGGGCGTTCGCGTGCATGACACCTGAGCGCGGAGCGAAAGTGGGTGGATGCGTACGACCGGCCGCCGTCGCACCGATCACCCCTTACGGGTGGAGGCGCCATCGCCGTTGGCAATGCCACGTCCGTCGAATAACGGCACTTCGGTTGCACCGCTGGGGCGGTGAAGCCGTGTGAGTCAGCGGCGGGCCATCCGGGTGCCGTTGAGGATGACGACGAGCTCGGACAGTTCATGGGCGAGGACGGCGATGGCGAGGCCGATGATGCCGAACAGCGCTGCGGGGACAAGCACGGCGAGGATGAGGAGGGACAGGGCGAGGTTCTGGGTGACGATGCGTCGGGTGCGTCGTCCGGTGCCGATGGCGGTGACGAGCTTGGAGAGGTCGTCGCCCATGAGGGCGACGTCGGCGGTTTCGAGGGCGATGTCGCTTCCGGCGGTGCCCATGGCAACGCCGACGGTGGCGGCGGCCAGGGGTGGGGCGTCGTTGATGCCGTCGCCGATCATGGCGACGTGGCCGTAGCGGTCGACGAGGTCGCGGACACGGTGGGCCTTGTCCTCGGGGCTGAGGCCGGCGCCGATGTCGTCGATGCCGGCTTGATCGGCGATGGCTGCGGCGGTACGGGGGTTGTCGCCGGTGAGCATGACGATGTGTTCGATGCCTAGGTCGCGTAGGTCGGCGATCGACTGGGTCGCTTGGGGGCGGAGGGTGTCGGCGACGGCGAGCACGCCGAGGGGTCCGTCGGGTCCGGTGGCGACGACGGTGGTGTTCCCCTCGGTCTCGAGCCGCTCGATGACGTGGGCGAGGGCGGCGAGGTCGATGCCTTGGCCGGTGAGGTAGCTGGGGCTGCCGACGGTGATGTCGATGCCGTTGACGTGGGCGTGGACGCCGCCGCCGACCGCGGCGGTGAAGCTGTCCGGCTCGGGCACGTCGAGGCCTCGTTGTTCGGCGGCGGTGACGATCGCCCGTGCGATCGGATGCTCGGAGCGGCGCTCGGCCGCGGCGGCCAGGGTGAGCAGTTCGTCGTCGGTGAGCTGGCCGGTGGGGTGGAGGGCGGTGAGCTTGGGTTTGCCGTGGGTGAGGGTGCCGGTCTTGTCGAGGGCGACGGCGCGGAGCCGTCCGAGCTCTTCGAGGTAGACGCCGCCCTTGATGAGCACCCCGGACCGGCTGGCCCGGCCCATGGCGGCGACGTAGGTGACCGGGATCGAGATGACCAGCGCACACGGGGCGGCGGCGACGAGCACGGTCGCAGCACGGAACGCCCAGTCCCCCCAGTCTCCCGTGGCGGCCCCGCCGAGAAGGAGGATGAGGGCGCCGGCGGCGAGCACGGCCGGGGAGTACACGCTCGCGAAGCGTTCCATGAACTGCTGGCCCTGCCCCTTGCTCTCCTGGGCTTCGGAGACCAGCTCGACCACCCGGGCCAGGGTGTTGGTCGCGGAGGTGGCGGTGGCCTCGACGAGCAGGGCGCCGTGGCCGTTGGCGGTGCCGGCGAACACCGGGTCGCCGACGGTCTTGTCGACCGGGATCGACTCACCGGTCACCGCCGCTTCGTCGACCGGGGATGCGCCGTCGAGGACGGTGCCGTCGGTGGCGACGTTCTGGCCGGGTCGAACCAGGAACCGGTCACCGACGGTGACGTCGTCGATGTCGACCTCTCGTTCGGTCCCGTCGGGGTCGACGATGGTGACCCGGCGGGGGGCGAGGTCCAACAGCTTGGCGATCGCGTCCCGGGTGCGGTCCTCGGTGAACTCCTCGAGCGATTCGGAGATCGAGTACAAGAACGCGAGGGCGGCCGCTTCGGACCAGGCGCCGAGCAGGCCGGCGACGACCGCGGCGACGGTCATGAGCAGTTCGATGCCGATCTCGCGTTCGGTGACCAGCTCCTCGGTCGCCTCGGCCGCGAAGAACCGGGCCCCGACCAGCGCAGCGACGACGAACAGCACCGTCGACACGAGCCCGGGCGCACCGAGCGGGCCGGCGAGGTAGCCGGCTGCGATCAGCACACCGCTACCGGCGGACCAGCGAACCTCCCGTGACCGCCACAGCGCCGGCAGCAGCCCCTCGGCCCCCGACGGGACTTCCCCCGGGGTGGGTTCGGCCGCGACGTCGGTGGTCATGGCTGGGCGTCCATGCGGTAGTTGGTGCACAGGGCGACCTGCTGGCCGACCTCGCCGAGCAGCCTCTCGGCCTGGCGCAACAGGTCCACGACCGCCGGTGTGGCCAGCCGGTAGTGGACCGCCCGGCCCTGGGGGCGGTCGATGACCAAGCCGCACTCCTTCAGACAGGCCAGGTGCCCGGACACGTTCGACTGCGAAGACCCAACGGCTTCGACGAGGTCCACGACCCGGCGTTCACCGGCGAGGAGCTCGGTCAGGATCGCCAGCCGGGTCGGGTCACCCATGCCCCGGAACAGCTGCGCGGCTACCGCTAGATCGGACTGCACTTCTACGGTCATTCCCACACCCTACCCATCGGCATCTACCGATGATACCGTCCGGTGATGATGGGTGTTGTCGTTGGGTTGAGGATGTTGGTGAGGTCGAGTCGATGCCGGTGATGTCGAAGGTCGAAGCGGCGTTTTGTCGCAGTGCGCCGTGGCGTGGCTTCACCGCCAGGGTCGTCATGCCATGGGTGCTCCGCGGCCAAGACCTGACCGGAGACGTCCTTGAGGTTGGAGCGGGCGCGGGCGCCAACACCGCCGTGCTTGCCCGGACCCACCCGGCCGCCACCATCACCGCGACCGACATCGACCCAGCCATGGTCACCGCAGCACGCCGCCGAGTGGCGCACCTCGGGGCCGGGGTCACCGTGGAGGAGGCCGATACCACCGCTCTTCCCTTCGACGACGACAGCTTCGACACCGCCATCGGCCTCCTCATGCTCCACCACGTCATCGACTGGGAGGCCGCCCTCGGTGAGCTCGCCCGGGTCCTGCGACCCGGCGGGCGGCTGCTCGGCTACGACCTCACCGCCACCCGTGGCGCCGGCGCCATCCACCTCGTCGACCGCTCACCTCACCAGCTCCTCCACCCCGCCCAGCTACGAGACGGGCTGGCCGCTGCGGGCTTCGCCGACATCGACGTCACCGCTGGCCTGGCCGGACTCGTCGCCCGATTCCACGCCACGACCCCCGCACCAGCCAAGGAGAACCAGCCGTGAACGCCCTCGCCCTCATCCTGTATGCAATCTTCGCTGTCGTCGGGTTCGGCTGGCGCACCTGGGTCCAGTGGCGCCGCACCGGCGACACCGGCCTGCGCCTCCACGCCGACCCCGGCAGCGTCGCTTGGTGGGCCAAGCTCGCCTTCATCGCCGCCATCGCAGCCGGCGTCGCCGCCCCCATCGCCGGACTTGCTGGCCTCGACCCCGTGACGTTCCTTGATCACCCGGCTCTGCGCACCACCGGGGTCGTGGTCGCACTCGCCGGCATCGCGGCCACGGCGATCGCTCAGCTTCAGATGGGCACCTCGTGGCGGGTCGGGGTCGACCCCAACGAACGCACCGAGCTCGTCACAACCGGCATCTTCGCCCGGGTCCGCAACCCCATCTTCACTGCCATGGCCATCACCGCCGCCGGCCTCGCCCTCGTCGTCGCCAACATCATCGGCGTCATCGGATTCGCCGCCCTGGTCATTGCCCTCCAGCTCCAGGTCCGCGCTGTCGAAGAGCCCTACCTGCGCAGAGTCCACGGCCCCGCCTACGACCGCTACCTCGACACGACCAGCCGCTTCCTGCCGGGGCTCTGACCCTCGCTATTGCCGGTTCTGTCCGCGCCGTTGTCGACCTGCGGGCAGATCGTCGATCATCCATTCGCGAGCGGCTTCTACCGCTCGCGCTGTGAAACACCTTGCTGCGGCATAGGACCGTGCCTGACGCAGGGGCGCTACGGACAGACCTAGAGCACAGAGCAGGGAGACAGCCACTTCACCTGTTGCGGTATCGAACGCGGTGACGCGCCATCAAACGAGGACTCAGCGGCGCTCGGCGGGGAGACGCCCAGGCGGGGGAGACACCCCCCGACTCCCCAGGAACAGCTGACGGCTTGGCCCGCGCCGGGCCGCGCAGGGCGCGGCGCCCCCTGACCGGACGAGATCAGCGGCGAGGTCGCCTGGGGACGACCTCGCCGCTGCGCGCCCGGGGGCGGTCGCCACCCGGCGCTGGAGCGTGGCACGCAGGTGGCGCTCACGCTGCGCTTCGTCGCCGGACTGCGGAGATCGCCCGGGCCTTCCTCGTCCCCGAGGCGACGCCGGCCCAGCGGCTGGTGCGGGCCGAGCGCTAGCTCCGCGACACGTCCATCCCGTTCCGGGTCCCCGACGACGCCGAGCGCCGGTTCCTGCAGCGCCGCCTCGCCGCCTGGGCGCCGCAGGGTGAGGCGGCGGTGCCGCGCCGGTCGGCGCCGGCGCGGCACCCGTCCGCGGGGCCCCGCCCGGAGGCGCGGCCCCGACGGCGTCGGATCGCCGTCAGATGCGACCTTCGCCCTTGGCGTTGGCGCCGCACTCGGCCGCCTCCTTGTAGGCGCGGCGGGTGGCGTCGTCGATCGGCTCGGCGCGCTCGGCGGCCGCCTCCTCCTCGGGTGTCGGGGGCCGGTCGGGGGAGCCGTGGGCCGTCTCGTCGGACTGCTGCTCGAACGCTCGCGTCTGCTCGGTGACCTTGTCCTCGCCGGGATCGCGCTCAGCGGTCATCGGTCGTTCCTTCCTCGCATCGGGTCACCCACCGCCTCCAGGTCTTCCCCGGAACGGCGCGCGCCATCCCCCGGGATGCCCAGGGGAGGAGGTGTGGTCAGGTGAGCGCTGGCGTGGCCGACCAGGGGGGAGGCGAGGTCGGCCACGCCCTCGCTCGCTCGCGCTGGGGGACGCGAGTCGCGCGCGGCTGGGGACGCGCGCATGGTGGCCGCACGACGGGCGCTGGGGTTCCCGTGGACAGCCTCCCCGGACCACGGCCGTACTCGATGGCGGCGGTGGTCGACGGGGACGGCGGTGCAGCGGCCACGTGGGTGACGCTATGCGGTCAGAGGGTGACCCAGCGTCATCCCACCCGGGTGATCGCGCTTCGACCTGGGCGTTCAGGCGTCCCAGGTCGCGCCCCCGGAGGGCGGCGCCACCCGGGAGCGCCACGCTCACCCGCGCCGAGCGAGGCGAGATCACCCCGACGTCGCGCACCGTCACCCCCGGCGGGTGCCCGTTCCCGCCGCCGCCTCGCCACCGAAGGACCGACGTGCCGTACTACGAGCTCACCGTGCGCGGCGACCGCGAGCTGGACGCGGTCACGCTCGAGCGGGAGACCGGCCTGCGCTGCACGGCGGTCGGGGAGGGCGCGCGCCTGGTCGGGCACCTCGACGACGGCGCCGCCCTGCACGGCACCTTCGCCCGCCTCTACCGCCTCGGAGTCGAGCTGATCGCGCTGGAGCGGCGGTCGCCTCGCCACGCACCGTGACAGACTCGTAGTCTCCTGTGCCGACCGCCCTTCGGGGAGTGGCGAGGAGGCGGGTCTGAGGGAGATGCAGGAACGGAGTTGGGCATGACCGCGGCGCGCTTGCCGGCGCACATCGTCCCGCGCCCGCGGCTGATCGAGGCGATGAGCGCCCCCGCCCGCCTCGTCGTAGTCACCGGGCCGGCCGGGTCCGGCAAGTCGGTCGCCGTGCGGGCCTGGACGCACGCCACCCGCTCGCCGACGGCGTGGCTGACGCTCGACCCCCGCCACGGCGACCCCGAGGCCTTCCTCGAGGCCCTGCTCGGCGCGCTCGAGGGGCTGTGCCCGGGCGTCGAGGCGGCCCGCGGCGAGGCGGCGAGGGGCCTCGGCGAGCACGCCGCCGACCGGGCGCTCGAGCGGACGGCCGAGCACCTCCGGGCGGTCGACCCGGCGGTCCTCGTGCTCGACGACGTCCACTGCGTCGACCGCACGCCGACCGCCGGGCTGCTGGCCCGGCTCGTCGACCTGCTCGCCGGGACCGGCCTCACGCTCGTCCTGTCGTCACGGTCGGACCCTCCCGTCCACCTGCACCGTGCCCGCCTCGACGGCGAGGTCGTCGAGCTGCGGGAGGCCGACCTGCGCTTCGAGGTCGACGAGGCCGTCGACCTCTTCGCCCGCTTCCCGGCCGTGCGGCTCGACCGCCGGCAGGTCGAGCGCCTCGTCGAGCGGACCGAGGGCTGGGCGGCCGGCCTCCACTTCGCCGCGCTGTCCCTCGCCGGCCGCACCGACGTCGACGAGTTCATCGAGCGCTTCGCCGGCAGCGACCGGCACGTGGCCGACTTCCTCCTCGACGAGGTCCTCGACCGGCAGCCGGAGGAGGTCCGCGACTTCCTGCTCGCCACCTCGGTGCTGGAGCGGATGAACGCCGAGCTGTGCCGCCAGGTCACCGGCCGCGGCGACGCCGGCGACCTGCTCCGGCGGGTCGAGGCCGAGAACCTCTTCCTCGTGCCGCTCGACGAGGACCGCGAGTGGTACCGGTACCACCAGCTGTTCCGGCAGCTCCTGCGCCGGGAGCTGCGGATGACCCGGCCGGAGGTCGAGCGCGCCGGCCACGAGCGGGCCGCCGCCTGGTTCGCCGAGCACGGCGAGCCCGGCCCGGCCATCGACCACCACCTCGACGCCGGGCAGCTGGAGGCGGCCTTCTCGCTCCTGCGGGCCAACCTCCAGCACCACCTCCGCACCGGCCGCCACCAGACCGTGCGGCGCTGGCTCGGGCGCTTCCCGGCCGCCTTCGTCGACGCCGACCCCGCGCGCCAGCTCGTCTGCCTGTGGGGCCTCGCCCGGGCGGGCAGCGTCGAGGGGGCGGCGACCGTGCTCGAACGGGCCCGCGGGCCTGCGCCGGGCGACGCCGACCCCCGGGTGCGCACGCTGCTCGACCTGGCCGAGGTGGCCATGGCGGCGGTGCGGGGCGATCCCCACACCGCCGTCGCGGTCGGGGAGGACGTGTGGGCGCGGCGGGACGAGACGCCGCTGTCGGCGCTGCCGGCGGACCTCGCCACCGTGGCCCGGGAGTGCTGGGGCTACCTGCCGGTGGCCATGGCGCGGGCCCACGCCCTCCTGGAGGACCACGCCGCGGTCCGCCGCTGGTCGCTCGTCCTGCGCCGCCAGGGGCCGCGGCTCCCGGCCGACCTGGTGTCGATGCTCGGCACCGAGGCGTGGACGGAGGCCCGGCGGGGCCGGCTGCGGGTCGCCGCCGAGCTGGCCGACGAGGGGCTCGACCTGGCTGCCGAGCACGGCGCCGGCGCCCGGTGGGCGGTGATCGCCGCCCGGGTGGCGCGGGCGGTGGTGCACCGGGAGCGCAACGAGCTCGACGAGGCGGTGGAGGTGGTCGAGCCCCACCTGCCCACGGCCCTGCGCGACGGGCGGCTGGCGATGGCCACGCTCGGGGAGGTCGAGCTGGCCCAGGTCGAGTGCGCCCGGGGCTGCCCGGACGCCGCGCTGCGGCGCCTGCTGCGGGTCCGCCGCGACCTGGCCGCCGCCGGGACGCCGCCGTTCCTCGCCGCGGTCGTCGACACCGCCGAGTGCCGCATCCGGCTGCGCGCCGGCGACCTCGACCGGGCCGCCGACCTGCTGGAGGGCATCGAGCCCGGGCCCGAGCGGACACTGCTCGAGGCCCGGGCCTGGCTGGAGGCGGGACGACCCGACGAGGTGGCCGGCGTCGTCGCCGGCCTGCTGGAGGACGACGGCGACCGGCTCCGGCGGTTCGAGGCGGTCGCGCTGGCGGCCCGCGCCGCCGGGGAGCAGGGCGACGGTCGGGAGGCCCGGCGCCTGCTGGCCGGCGTGGCCGCCGTGGCCCGGCGCGAGGGCGCGGTCCGCCGGTTCCTGGACGACGGCTTCGACATCGGCGAGGAGCTGGCAGCTGTGCCCGCGGCGGGCCCCGCCCCGGCGGGCGGCGCCCGCCTGGTCGAGCCGCTGAGCGAGCGCGAGATGGCCGTGCTGCGCTACCTGCCGAGCCGGCTCTCGAACCGGGAGATCGGCGCCGAGCTGTACGTGTCGCTCAACACCGTGAAGTCGCACCTCAAGGCCATCTACCGGAAGCTCGACGTCGACAGCCGCCAGGACGCCGTCCGCCGGGCCCGCCAGATGGGCATCCTCTGACCGGGCGCGCCGTCCCCTGGCCAGGTTCACCCCCGCCGGGTGTGCAGCCGTCACCCCCGGCGCCCGCACCATGGCGGGCGTGGCCCACATCGCCGAGATCACCCTCCGCTGCCACGGCGCGCCCCGCCTCACCGCGGGCTTCGCCGGCTGGACCGCCGAGGAGCGTGACGGCGTGACCGTCCTGCGGCGCCGGGACGCCACGGCGGCCGAGGTCCACGACGCGCTCGACGAGGCCGGGGAGCTCGGCTTGGAGATCGAGGCGGTCCGGCGCCTCGAGCCGGCCTGAGAACCGCCGGTCCCGCTACCCTCGGCGGGGCGCGCACGGCCGCCCGATCGCCGCGCTCCGTCGCGCCCGTCCGCCCTCGGTGCACCCTCCGTGGCCGGGCATAAAATGCAGCCCTGCTCGGTTCGCCTGGGGGAGGTCCGATGGGGTACTGCTGTTGAGGACCCCAGTGCCGCGCCCGCCAAGGAGCCCATCAGTGCCGCTACTCGAAGTCCATGGTCAGCCTGTCAACGTCGTCGACCGCGGCGAAGGTGACGCCGTGGTCTTCCTGCACGCGTTCCCGTTGCAGGCCGCCATGTGGGACTACCAGATCGAGGCGCTCGAAGGCTCGTACCGCTGCATCGCCATCGACATGCCGGGCTTCGGCATGTCGCCACCGCCGGCCGAGCCCGAGAAGGCCTCGATGGAGCAGTGGGCCGACCTGGTCGCGGGGGTGCTCGACCAGATCGGCGTCGAGAAGGCGACGGTGGTCGGCGAGTCGATGGGCGGCTACCTCGCCATCGCGCTCCTCCGGCACCACCCCGAGCGGGTCCACCAGCTCGTCCTGGCCGACACCCGGGCCCGGGCCGACGACCCGACGGTCGCGCAGCGGCGCACCAACCAGCAGAACCAGATCCGCGACGGCGCCGAGGTGGCGTCGCTCGCCAAGGAGATGGTCGAGGGGCTGCTGTCGTCGGGCTCGATGAGCCGGACGGAGCTGGTCGAGTACGTCCACGCGCTGGCCGAGGGCGCAGACCCGGCCGGGTGGATCGCGGCGCTCGAGGCGATGAAGGACCGGCCCGACTCGATGCACCTGCTGCGCACGTCGAACGTGCGGGCGCTCGTCATCGTCGGCGAGCTCGACCGGGTCACGCCGATCGCCGAGGCGATGAGCCTGCGGTCGCTGCTGAAGGGCGAGCTCGTCATCGTCCCCAACGTCGGGCACCTGCCGAACATCGAGGACCCGCTCTCGTTCAACGAGGCGCTGCTGTCGTTCCTCCAGTCGGCGGACTCGGCCTCGCCCGCCGCCTGACACCGGCCCACCGCACGCGTCCGGCGCAGGTGACGCCTGTCCCGAGGGACCGGCGCCCGCGTTGGGTACCGTGAACGACGCGTGTGTGGCTTCAGCGGTGAGATCGATCTCGCCCGGCGCGCGGCCGACCCGGCCGCCGTGGCGAGGATGGCAGCGACGATGGGCGACCGAGGGCCTGACGGGTCGGGGCTCTGGGCCCAGGGACCGGTGGCGCTCGGGCACCGGCGCCTGAAGATCATCGACCTGAGCGAGCGGGCGGCCCAGCCGATGGTCGACCCCGAGCTCGGGCTCGCCGTCGCCTTCAACGGCTGCATCTACAACCACCACGAGCTCCGGCGCGAGCTCGAGGGCGCCGGGTACCGGTTCTTCTCGACCAGCGACACCGAGGTGCTCCTGAAGGCGTACCACCGGTGGGGCGACGCCTGCGTCGAGCGCCTCAGCGGCATGTTCGCCTTCTGCATGGTCGAGCGCGACTCGGGGCGCGTGCTGCTCGCCCGCGACCGCCTCGGCATCAAGCCGCTCTACCTGGCCGAGGTCGACGGCGTCCTGCGCTTCGCCTCGACGCTGCCCGCCCTGCTGGCCGGCGGCGGCGTCGACACCAGCATCGACCCGGTGGCGCTGCACCACTACCTGACCTTCCACTCGGTGGTGCCGGCGCCCCGCACGATCCTGCGGGGCGTGCGCAAGCTGCCGCCGGCGACGACGCTCGCCGTCGAGCCCGACGGTCGCCGGCACGAGACGACCTACTGGCGGGCCGAGTTCACCCGCCGCCCCGAGCACGCCGACTGGTCGCCCCGCGACTGGGAGGACGCGATCCTCGGCGCGCTCCGCACCGCGGTCGACCGGCGCATGGTGGCCGACGTGCCGGTGGGCTGCCTGCTCTCCGGCGGGCTCGACTCCAGCCTGGTCGTCGGGCTGCTGTCCGAGGCCGGCGTGTCCGACCTGCGCACCTTCAGCATCGGCTTCGAGTCCCACGGCGGGCTCGAGGGCGACGAGTTCCGCTACTCCGACGTCGTGGCCCAGCGGTTCGGCACCCGCCACCACCGCATCCGCATCGCCAGCGACCGGCTGCTGCCGGCGCTGGAGGGGGCCATCGCCGCCATGAGCGAGCCGATGGTCAGCCACGACGTCGTCGCCTTCTACCTCCTGTCCCAGGAGGTGTCCCGGCACGTCAAGGTCGTGCAGTCCGGGCAGGGCGCGGACGAGGTCTTCGCCGGCTACCACTGGTACCCGCCGATGCTCGACCCGGCGGCCGCCGCCGACGGCGGGGTGTCGACCTACGCGGCGGCCTTCTTCGACCGCCCGCACGCGGCCATGGCCGAGGTCGTCAGCGCCGCCCACCGCTGCGACGAGGACGTCTCCCGCGCGTTCGTGGCCGAGCACTTCGCCCGCCCCGGCGCGGACACGCCGATCGACCGGGCGCTGCGCATCGACTCCGAGGTCATGCTCGTCGACGACCCCGTGAAGCGGGTCGACAACATGACGATGGCCTGGGGGCTCGAGGCCCGGGTGCCGTTCCTCGACCACGAGCTGGTCGAGCTGGCCGCCGCCTGCCCGCCCGAGCTGAAGGTCGCGCAGGGCGGCAAGGGCGTGCTGAAGGAGGCCGCCCGCCGCGTCGTGCCCGCCGAGGTGATCGACCGGCCGAAGGGCTACTTCCCGGTCCCCGCCCTGACCCACCTCGAGGGCAAGCTCTACGACATGGTGCGCGACGCGCTCACCGACCCCGCGGCCAAGCAGCGGGGGCTGTTCGAGCCCGGCTACGTCGAGCACCTCCTCGCCCACCCCAACGACGAGCTGACGCCGCTGCGCGGCAACAAGCTGTGGCAGCTCGGACTGCTCGAGCTGTGGCTCCAGGCGCACGAGATCGCCCCGTGACCACCGGCGACGAGGACATGAGCACCACCGACCACGAGGCACCGACCGACCGCGACGGGGAGCCCACCGTCTACGACCGCGGCCGCCGCCGGGCCGCCGGCGACGAGCCGGCACCCCTGCGGTCGTCCGGCGGCTGGGACCGCGACGACGCCATCTCGACGACCAGCTGGCAGCAGCCCCCCGAGCACCTGGTGGCGTCGATGGCTCGGGACGTCGTCGTCGACATGGGCTGGGGGCGGGTCCTGTTCGGCCAGACGTTCCGGTCCGCGTCGGCCATCGTCTCGCAGCTGCGCGACGAGGCCGAGGGTCGGCGCGACATCTGCCTCTACGCCCGCGACCCCCACGTGCTGGTGGCGAAGGCGCCCCAAGAGCTGTTCGTCGACCCGTCCTACACCTACCGGTTCTGGCTGCACCGCACCCTGCCCCGGCGCGACCCGCCGCGGGGCATCGTCGTGCGGGCGCTGTCCACGAAGGCCGACGCCGACGCCGTGAACCGCATCTACGTGCGGTGCGGCATGGTGCCCGCGCCGCCGGAGGTGCTGTGGTCGAACCAGCAGGCCCGCCACATCACCTACCTCGTGGCCGAGGACACCCGGACGGGCGAGCTGGTCGGCACGGTGGCCGGCATCGACCACCTGCTGGCCTTCGACGACCCGGAGGGCGGCAGCTCGCTGTGGACGCTGGCGGTCGACCCCGGCACCCAGGTGCCCGGGGTGGGCGAGGCGCTCGTGCGGGCGCTCGTCGAGCGCTTCCAGACCCGGGGCCGCGCCTACCTCGACCTGTCGGTGATGCACGACAACGAGCCGGCCATCGCGCTCTACGAGAAGCTCGGCTTCGAGCGGGTGCCGGTCTTCGCCATCAAGCGCAAGAACGCCATCAACGAGCGCCTGTTCGTCGGCGAGCAGGAGGGGCTGGACGACCTCAACCCCTACGCCCGGATCATCGCCGACGAGGCGCTGCGCCGGGGCATCGCGGTCGAGGTGCTGGACGCCCGGGCCGGCGAGCTGCGCCTGACCCACGGCGGCCGCAGCATCGTCACCCGGGAGTCGCTGTCCGAGCTGACCACGGCGGTGGCGATGAGCCGCTGCGACGACAAGCGGCACACCCGGCGCATCCTGCGCCGGGCCGGCCTGCCGGTGCCCACGGGGCGCGACGCCACCTTCGACGAGGAGGACCACCGGTTCCTGGCCGAGGTCGGCGAGGTCGTCGTCAAGCCCGCCCGCGGCGAGCAGGGCACGGGCATCACGGTCGGCGTCACGACCGACGAGGAGCTCGACCGGGCGCTCGAGCTGGCCTGCTCGTACTGCCCCGACGTCCTCGTCGAGGAGCGGGTCCACGGCCAGGACCTGCGCATCGTCGTCATCGACGGCGAGGTCGTGGCCGCCGCCGTCCGCCAGCCGGCGAGCGTCGTCGGCACCGGCCGGCACACCGTGCGCGACCTCATCCGGGCCCAGAGCCGCCGGCGGGCCGCGGCGACGGGCGGCGAGTCGCGCATCCCGCTCGACGAGGAGACGGTGCGGACGGTCGAGGCGGCCGGGGTGTCGCTCGACGACGTGCTGCCCGAGGGCCGGCGGCTCGAGGTGCGCCGCACCGCCAACCTCCACACCGGGGGGACGATCCACGACGTGACCGCCAAGCTGCACCCCGACCTGGCGGCGATGGCGGTGGCGGCGGCCGAGGCCATCGGCATCCCGGTGACCGGCCTCGACCTGATCGTCGAGGGCCCGGACCGGCCGACCGGCGTGTTCATCGAGGCCAACGAGCGCCCGGGCCTGGCCAACCACGAGCCGCAGCCCACGGCCGAGCGGTTCGTCGACCTGCTGTTCCCGACCACCTCGGCGCTGCCGTGGGGGTGGCGGCCCGAGTCGGCGCCGGCGGGCTCGTGAGCACCCCGACCTCACCCCTTCCGGCCGGGCCCGGTCCCTCGCCCGACGGCGGCGGTACCGTGCCGGCCGTGGCGACGCTGCCCCACATCGACATGGACTGGACGCTCGACCTGCTGCTGCGCCTGCTGCGCACGCCCAGCCCGTCGGGGCGCACCGACGCGGTGATGCAGCTGCTGGGCGACGAGCTGGCCGGGTTGCCGGTCGATCTGACGGTGACCCGGCGGGGGTCGCTGCTGGCCCGCCTGCCGGGGACGAACGTCGGCGCCCGGGCCGTCGTGTGCCACGCCGACACGATCGGGTGCATGGTCAGCGACCTGAAGCCCAACGGCCGGCTCTCGATCGTGCCGGTGGGCACCCACAGCGCCCGCTTCGCCGAGGGGTGCCGGGTGACGGTGCTGACCGACGACCCGGACCGGACCTACACGGGGACGATCCTGCCGCTGCTGGCCAGCGGGCACGCCTTCGGCGACGCCGTCGACACCCAGCCGACGGGGTGGGACCACGTCGAGGTGCGCATCGACGAGCAGTGCGACAGCGCTGCGGACCTCGCCGAGCTCGGCATCCGGGTCGGCGACTTCGTGGCCATCGACTCGCTCCCGATCGTCACCCCGAACGGCTATGTCAACGCCCGCCACCTGGACGGCAAGGCCGGCGTCGCCGCGGCCCTGGGCGCGCTGCACGCGCTGTGCCGCGAGGGCAGCCCGGCCGTGCCCCACGAGGTGCACCTGCTCATCACGATCGCCGAGGAGGTGGGCCAGGGGGCCAGCCACGGCCTGCGGCGGGACGTGGCCGAGATGCTGTCGATCGACAACGCGGTCGTGGCGCCCGGCAACCACTCGATCGAGACCGGGGTGACGATCCCGATGCTCGACGCGACCGGGCCGTTCGACTACCACTTCACCCGCCACCTCTGCCAGCTGTGCGAGACCTACGGCATCCCGTACGCCCGGGACGTGTTCCGGTACTACCGGTCCGACGTGGCCGCCGCGCTGGTGGCGGGGGCCGAGACCCGGGCGGCGCTCGTGGCCTTCGGCGTCGACGCCAGCCACGGGGCGGAGCGCACGCACCTCAGCTCGATCGAGGCGGTGGCGCGCCTGGTGTGCGCGCACCTGCTGTCGCCGCTGACGTTCGAGCGCTGGGACCGCACGTCCCGTGGCGACCTGCGCGACTTCCCCAGCGGACGCCAGCCGGCGCCGACCGAGCGCTTCGGCGAGCTCCCGACCGACTGACGGTCCGGCGCGCGCCGCGGTGTCACGGCCCGCGCGTACGCGTGGGCATGGGGTCACCAGCGCGCCCGCACGCCTCCGCCGGGCCCGGCCCGCGCCGCCAGGACGGCGGGCCGCGGATGACATCGATGTTGTTCGTCACACCCCGTCCGGATCCTGTCGCCGTCGGATCGGGGCGGCAGGCCCCCCTGAGGCGAGGAGACAGGAGTGGACGGGCAGGGGTGCGACGGCGACCTGGTGGAGATCATGGCTCGCATGGCCGACGGCGACGACGCGGCCATGGTCACGCTCTACGAGCGCTACCGCACGCCGATCGCCGGAGCGGTCCAGCGTGAGCTGCGGCACCGGGGGGCGCGCCTCGACCGGGACGAGGTCGGCGGGCTCGTGATCGACGTCTGCCTCGAGCTCCGCGAGGTCGCCGGCGCCTGGTCGCCCGACGGCGGTGCCAAGCCCTGGGTGTGGGCGCGCCGCCGCATCGGCAACGTCGTCGACCGTGCGCTCGGCCAGCACGCGGACCCCCTCGACGAGGCACGGCTCGCGTCCGTCGAGGCGCCCGCGCCGGTCGGTCGGGTCGGCGACCGCTCGCTGGTCGACGCCCTGGCCCGGGTGGCGCCCGACCTGGAGAGCGCCCGGCTGGTGGCCGACGCGCTCGACGAGGCCCGGATCAGCCCCCGGGACCGCGAGCTGGTGCTCGAGTACGCCTACGAGAAGCAGGCGGGCAACCCCGCGCCGGCCACGACCGTGGCGGCGGCGTTCGGCATGAAGGAGGCCACCGTGCGCCAGGCGTTCCGGCGGGCCGTGCAGCGCCTGCGCCGCCTCGCCGCCGAGGACGAGCGGTTCGCGCCGCTCGCCGAGCTGCCGCTGCTCGCATGATGGTCGCCATGGCCCGACACGAGGAGGTGGGGCGGTGAGCGCCCGGGGGCGGCGCGTCGCGGCCCGGGCCCGCCACCCCACGGCCCGGCAGTGGCCGCCCGACCGCGCCCGCCTGCTCCGCCTGCTGGCCGAGCGGGCGGCCGGCCGGGGCGCCCGGTGGCCGCGGGTGGCGGCGGCCGTCATCGCGCTGCGGGGTGTGGCCGGTGACGACCGCCCGACCTTCGCCACCCGGGTCGGCATCCCCCTCGACCAGCTCGAGCGGCTGGAGCAGGGGAGCGAGCCCCCGACCGCGGTGCCTCCGGTGCTGCGCGCCGTACGGGGCCTCGTCGACTGGTCGTGGGTCGACGCCGGCCCGCCAGCCGACCCCCGGCCCGGCTAGCCGTCGCCCCGCCAGAGCTGGTGGGGCGTCCGGTCGCGGGGCCCGGTGAAGGGCACGGCCTCGGGCGCCCCGGTGCGGGCGGCCGTGTAGGCCGCGCACTCGATCTCCAGCAGCAGGCGGCCGAGGGCCGGTCCGACCGTCGGCGTCCGCCCGGTGCGGGCGTCGGCCGCCAGGGCCTCGAGCTGCGGCAGATAGCCGAGGTGGTGGAGCTGGTCGGTCAGGAGCCCGCCCGGGGCCGCCGGCAGGGTCAGCGCCCGGCCGTTCAGCTCGACCGACGGGGAGGGCACGAGCTCGAGGCGCACCGCGCTGTCGGGGCTGGCCGCCTGGGCCTCCCACACCGGCGCGGCCGCCCGCCAGGTGGCGCGCACCAGCGCCCGCAGGCCGGTGTCGAAGTGCAGGGTGAGCGCGGCGTCGTCGTCGACCTCGAGGTCGTCGGACGTGTCGAGGTCGGCCTCGACGGCGACGACGCGGGCCGGCGCGGCCATGAGCACGGCGACGGCGAGGGCGTGGACACCGAGGTCGAAGGCGGCCCCGCCACCCCACGCCGGTGCCGTGCGCTCGGGCCCGCCGGGCGGGCGGCCCTGTGCGAAGCGCACCTCGAGGTGGGTCAGCGGGCCGATGCGCCGGCACGCGGCGACCGCCTCGGCGACGGCGGGGGAGAGGGCCAGGTTCTCGGCGTAGGCCACCTGCCCCTGGCCGGCCAGCTCGACGAGCGCGTCGGCGTCCTCCAGGGTGGCGGCCAGCGGCGCCTCGACGGCGGCCAGCGCCCCGCCGCCGACCGCCCGCTCGGCCTCCCGGCGGTGCAGCGCCGGGGGGGTGGCCACCCAGACGATGTCGGCGTCGCCGGGCAGGTCTTCGTAGCGGACCGCGGTCGCGCCCGCCTGGTCGGCCCGGGCCCGGGCCGCCTCCGGGGTCCGGGAGGCCACCTTGGTGATCCGGACGTCGGGGGCGTGGTCGGCGGCGAGGGCGTGGACGGTCGTGACCCAGCCCGCCCCCGCGAAGCCGATGGCGGTCACGTCCGGGCGCGGGGCCGGCCGCCGGGCGTCGAGCCGGACCGTCGGCGCGGCGGTGTGCGGCGGGCGGTGACCTGTCGCGGGTGCGGCATGGGCTCACCCTAGAATCCCCGCCGGGTGCCGCGACCGTCCCGGTGGCCCCCCGGCGGCACCCCGGTAGCCTCTGCACCGCCCGCACCGATCCCGGAGCCCGATGCGCCGCCTCCTGCCCCGACTCGTCGCCGTCATCCTCGGCTCGGGGGTCGTCATGGCCCTCGCCACGGCGGCGCTCGCGGTGCCCATCAGCTGGCTCGGTGAGGTGGGCTCCGGCGAGCCCGAGCCCATCGAGCTCGGGCCGCTGGCGCAGCGCTCCTACGTCTACGCCGCCGACGGCCAGCTGATGGCGACGCTGAAGGACGAGGAGAACCGCCAGCCCGTCGAGCTCGACCAGGTCCCCCAGCACGTCATCGACGCCATCATCGCCGTCGAGGACCAGGGCTTCTGGGTCCACGACGGCTACGACGTGCGGGGCATGCTGCGCGCGTTCAAGACCAACGTCGAGGAGGGCGGCATCAGCCAGGGCGGCTCG
>DATGPY010000297.1:0-9079 GCA_035304465.1 Acidimicrobiales bacterium
GAGCTGGGCGCCCATGTTCTCGAAGGGGTCGTCCAGCTCGATCTCGCGGGCGATGGAGACGCCGTCGTTGGTGATGGTCGGGGCGCCCCACTTCTTCTCGAGCACCACGTTGCGCCCCTTGGGGCCGAGCGTGACCTTGACCGCGTCGGCCAGCTTGTCGACGCCGGCCTCGAGGGCGCGCCGTGCGTCGTCGTCGAACTTGAGGATCTTGGGCATCAGGCGCTCACTTCACGATGGCGAGCACGTCACGTGCGGAGAGCACGAGGACGTCCTCGCCGTCGACGGTCACCTCGGTGCCGCCGTACTTGCTGTACAGGACGGTGTCGCCGACGCTGACACCGATGGGGATGATCTCGCCCGTCTGCTCGGACCGCTTGCCCGGGCCCACGGCGATCACCTCGCCCTGCTGCGGCTTCTCCTTGGCGGTGTCGGGGATGACCAGGCCGCTCGCCGTGGTCTCCTCGCTCTCGGCGGGCTTCACGACGATTCGATCATCGAGGGGCTGCAGTGGCATCTGTGTGTCGCCTCCGTTGGCGCTGGTGTTGACTGACCCTGTGTGGACTGACCCGAGCGGGTTAGCAGTCACCCTGTTCGAGTGCTAACCCTACGCACTGCGCCTTAGCAGTCGCAACCCCCGAGTGCCAGTGTCGAGCCAGGTCAGGCCGGTCGCGGCTCGGGGTCGCCGGCCCGCACCACCCAGCGCGCGCCGGTCTCGATCGCGGCCCCGGGCTCGGCCGTCGTCGCCACGTACCGGAACGAGGCGGTCAGCGCCGCCGGCGTCACCTCGCACACGACGTAGCCCCGCCGCTCGAGCTCGAGGTAGCGGATCGTCGGCAGCGCCTCGGACGCGGCCCGGACGAGCGGTGCCCACCGGGCCGGGAACTCCGAGGTGATCGAGGTGCCGACGAGCTCGGGGACCGCCGGCGGCGAGGCCGGGTCCTGCGGGTCGTCGGTGACCACGCAGACGCAGCTGGCGTGCACGTCGCCGGAGAGCACCACCGGGTTGTCCACCTCGCGCAGCTGGTCGAGGAGCCGCCGGCGGGCCGCCGGGTAGCCGTCCCACTGGTCCAGGTTGTACGGCGTGCCCGGGGCGGCGAGCGGGTTGGCGGTCAGGACGGTCTGCTGACCGACGACGTTCCAGCGGGCCCGGCTGCCGGCCAGCTGCTCCCCCAGCCACTCCTCCTGCTCGGCGCCGAGCATCGTGCGGTCGGGGTCGGTCCGCTCGTCACAGCCGGGCCCGACGTCGCCCCGCGCCCCGCACGGCTGGTCGCTCCGGTACTGGCGGCCGTCGAGCAGGTACAGCCGGGCCAGGTCACCCCAGTCGAGTGCCCGGTGCACGGCCAGCCCGTCGCCGTCGGGCGGGGCGACCCGCACCGGCATGTGCTCGTACCAGGCCTGGTAGGCGGCTGCCCGCCGGGCGACGAACTCGTCCTCGTCCCCGTCGGGGTCGCCGGGGTGGCCGCCGGCGTAGTTGCCCTCGACCTCGTGGTCGTCCCAGGTGCACAGCCACGGCACGTGGGCGTGCGCCGCCTGCAGCGCGGGGTCGGCCTTCACCTCGCCGTAGCGGCGCCGGTAGCCGGCGAGGTCGACGGGGGCGGCCGTGCGGTGGCGGCGCACGGCACCCCGCCCGGGCGGGCGCTCGTAGATGTAGTCGCCGAGGAACAGGACGAGGTCGACGTCCTCGCGGGCGAGGTGCTCGTGGGCCGTGAAGTGGCCGGCCTCGTAGTCCTGGCAGGAGGCGAAGGCGAACCGCAGCTGCTCGACCTCGGCGCCCGACCCCGGGGCGGTGCGGGTGCGCCCGACCGGGCTGGTGCGGTCGCCCACGGTGAACCGGTACCAGTACCAGGTGTCCGGCTCGAGGCCCGAGGCGTCGACGTGCACCGAGTGCGCGAGGGCCGGCTCGGCGACGGCGTCGCCCGAGGCCACGACGTCGTCGAAGGCGCGGTCGCGCGCCACCTCCCAGGCCACCGGCAGCGGCTGCGCGGGCATGCCGCCGTCGTCGGCCAGCGGGTCGCTGACGACCCGGGTCCAGAGGATCACCGAGTCGGGCAGCGGGTCGCCCGAGGCGACCCCGAGGGCGAACACCTCCGCCGGCAGGTCGGGCGGGACCGGCGGCAGCTCCGCGGCCGTGTCCGGTGGCACGTCGCCCTCCGGCACGACCGACGTGTCGGTCTCCTCGTCCTCGGGCGGGCTGCTGCACCCCGCCGCCAGCGCCGTGGCCGCGAGCCCGACGAGGAAGCTGCGCCGGTCGATCAACGGCCCTCCCGGTCCCGCCGGCTCGGTCCTGCGCACGCCCCCTGCGCCTCCCCGCTCGATCGGCTGCGACTCGACCCCGGCGACCCTACATGCCCCGGCGACCGCTCCCGTCACCCGGCGAGCGGCAGGCCCAGGTTGGGCGTCGCCCCGGTGTCGAGCGGCGACGGGCCGTCCGACCGCAGCCGCCACCAGGCCGCGGCGGCGATCATCGCCGCGTTGTCGGTGCACATCGCCCGGCTGGGCACGAAGGGCCGGAGGCCGTCCTCCTCGCAGGCCTCCACCCACCGGGCGCGCAGCGCGCTGTTGGCGGCCACGCCCCCGCCGAGCACGAGGCCCTTGGCGCCGACCTCGCGCGCCGCCCGCCGGGCCTTGGTGACGAGCACGTCGACGACCGCGTCCTGGAAGCTCGCCGCCACGTCGGCCGTCGACACGTCGGGGTGCCGGCGCACGTGGTTGACAACCGCGGTCTTCAGCCCGCTGAAGCTGAAGGCGTGGCGGTCCTCGCCCGTGCGGTCGATCATCCCCCGCGGGAAGGCGATGGCGGTGGGGTCGCCCTCGGCCGCCAGGCGGTCGATGACCGGCCCGCCGGGGTAGCCGAGCCCCAGGAAGCGGGCGACCTTGTCGAACGCCTCGCCGGCCGCGTCGTCGATGGTCGAGCCGAGCAGGCGGTAGCGGCCGTGGTCCTCCATGTGGACGAGCAGCGTGTGCCCGCCCGACACGAGCAGCACGACGACCGGCAGCTCGAGGTCGGGGTCCTCGAGGAACGCGGCGTACAGGTGCCCCTCGAGGTGGTTGACCGCCACGAACGGCACGTCCCAGACCAGCGCCAGCGCCTTGGCGGCGCTCACCCCGACGAGCAGCGAGCCGACCAGGCCGGGGCCGACGGTGGCGGCCACGGCGTCGATCTCGTCGTTGGCGACGCCCGCCTCGACCAGCGCCTCGGCGACGACGGGCACGAGCATCTCGACGTGGGCCCGGCTGGCGATCTCGGGCACGACGCCGCCGTAGCGGGCGTGCCGGTCGATCTGGCTCGCGACCACCGACGAGCGGACGTGGGTCGCCCGCTCGACGACCGCGGCGGCCGTCTCGTCGCAGGACGTCTCGATGGCGAGGATGCGGTCGCCCACGGGCCGAGCCTCCCGCGCCGGGGGCGGCGGGTGCGAACCGGCGACGTCCGGCCGGGACGTCACAGCCACCCCCCGTCGACGATCGTGCGCCCCGGGACCTCGCGCTCGATGTCCGCGAGGCGGGCCGCGTACTCGGGCGTGTCGATGTCGGTGGCCCACATGACCAGGGCGTCCTCGCGGGTCTCGGGGTAGTAGCCGCGGCGCACGCCGGCCGGCACGAAGCCGAACCGCTGGTACAGGGCCTGGGCTCCGGAGTTGCTCATCCGCACCTCGAGGGTCAGGTTGGCGCACCCGCGGGCGATCGCGCCCCGCGCCAGCACCAGCAGCATGCGGGTGGCGATCCGGTGCCGCTGCCAGGCGGGGTCGACCGCCACGGTCGTGACGTGGGCGTCGTCCGCCGCCTGCATCATGCCCGCGTAGCCGACGACCTCCCCCGCCACCCGGGCCACGACGTAGAGCCGCGTGGCCCGCTGGCCGATCTCGGACAGGAAGATCCCGAAGCTCCAGGGGCGCGGGTAGACCTGCTGCTCGATGCGGAGCACCCCCCGCAGGTGCCGGCGCCGCATCGGCGAGATGCGGACCTCCAGCTCCCGGGGATCGCCGGCGGGGTCGGGCAGCGGTCTGGCCATCGGTCCGGGGCTCACCCGCCCCCGGTCGGGCCGGCGACGTCGCCCGGCAGACCGTCGGGCACGGCCCCGCCGTCGCGCACCCGGCCGTCGCGGGTGGTCCAGTTGATCTCGGCGTCGGGGCGGCGCAGGTAGAGCGGCTCGAGATCCCACGGCTGCACGAAGTCCTCGCGCAGCGCCCGGGCGTGTGCGAGCTGCACCAGCGACGCGGCCGACGGGTAGGCCAGGCCCTGGTCGGCGAGCTCGACCCGGCTGAGCTCCTCGAACGCCGAGCGGTGGCGCAGCGCGCCGTCGCCCACGAGCAGCACGTCCTCGCCGGTGGCCTCGAGGTCGCCGGCCAGCTCGTCCGGGCCCGCGACCCGGTACTCGCCGAGGCGCTGGAGACCGCCGGGCACCTGGCGGTAGGCGGCGGTGAACAGCTCGCCCCGGCGGGCGTCGATCGCCGCCACCACCAGCCGGGGCGTCCAGCGCAGCGGGAAGGCGACCAGGTCGAGGCTGCTCACGCCGATCATCGGCACCCGCAGCGCGTGGGCGATGGCCTTGGCCGAGGCGATCCCGACCCGGAGCCCGGTGAACAGGCCGGGGCCGATGTCGACGGCCACGCAGCCGATCTCGTCGAGGTCGACCCGCGCCTGGCGGCGCAGGAAGTCGATGGCGGGGGTCAGCGTCTCGGCGTGGCGCTTGCCCCGGCTGGAGTGGACGCTGGCCAGCACGCCCTCGTGGCCGCCGATGGCCGCGCCGACCTGCATCGTCGAGGTGGTGATGCCGAGGATCAGCACGGCGCGGCGCCACCCGTCTCGGCCTCGGGGTCCGTCCCGGTCCCGCCGGCGCCGTCCGCGGGCGCCACCGCCCACGGCGCCAGCGCCTCGAGCAGCGACACCTGGCGGGCCGCCCAGCTCGGCCCGACCGGGCGGACGAGGATGCGGCGGTCGTCGTCGCCGTCGCCCGGGTCGCCGTAGACGAGGCGCACCTCCAGGTGGTCGTTCGGCAGGACCGGCGCGATGGCGTCGCCCCACTCGATCAGCACGACGCCGCCGTCGTCGAGCAGCTCGGCAAGGCCGAGGTCGGCCACCTCGCCGAGCTGGTCGAGCCGGTAGACGTCGAGGTGGTGGACGGTCAGGCGCCCCTCGTACTGCTGGGCGAGGGTGAAGGTCGGGCTGGTGATCGGCTCGGTGACCCCGAGACCTCGCCCGAAGCCCTGGACGAACGCCGTCTTGCCGGCGCCGAGGTCGCCGGAGAGCAGGACGAGGTCGCCCGGCTGCGCCACGCGGGCGACCGCCGCGGCGAGCTCCCGCGTCTCCTCGACCGAGCGGGTGCGGGCGACGAGCGTCGCGGCCCGGGACGTCACGGCACGGGTGCGATCGTCATGCGCACCCACGAGAGGTTACCGACCGTCGCGGCGCGACCCCGCCCCGGCGGGCCGGGTGCGGGCGAACCCGTCGCCGCCGGTCACCCGGGGTCGTCGGTCCGGGCGACGCCGGCGATGGCCCGGGCCACGACGTGGACCGCGAGCGCCCGGACGACGTCGACGTCGGCCTCGACGCCGCCCACCGCGGCGGTCACGAACGCGTCGCCGTCGGCGCGGGTGTGCGGCGGCACGATCGCCCGGGCCAGGCCGTCGTGGGCGCCCTGGGCGACGACGTGGCAGCCGACCTTGTCGAGCGTGGCGTTGGTCGCCACCACGCCGATCGTCGTGTTGCCGAACAGCGTGCGCTCGGAGGCGACCGACCGCGTCGCGGTCGCGAGGTCGACGGCGAGGGCGTCGTCGGCCCCCGGCACGCCGGCGGCGTTCACCACCACCAGCGCCGCCACGACGAGGTCGCCGGCCCGGACGGCGGCGGTCACCAGGCCGCCCGGGCGGCGCGGCGGCGGCTCCCCGGGCCCGGCCGGCGCCTCCCCGGTGCCCACCGTGGCGCCCGTGCCCGCGCCGACCAGGCCCGTCTCGACCGGTCCGTCCGTGGCCGCGACGCAGGCCGCGTAGCCCTCCTCCGGGCCCGGGCGGACGGAGGCGTCCCCCACCGGGAGGTCGAAGAGCCCGAGGGCGACGACGATCGGCACCGGCCCGGCGGGCGTCGGCACGCCCAGCCCCCGCTCCTCGCAGAACCGCATGACCCCATCGGCCGAGGCCAGCCCGAACGCCGAGCCGCCCGTCAGCACGACGGCGTCCAGCCGGGTGACCGTCCGGGTCGGGTCGAGCAGCGCGGTCTCCCGGGCGGCCGGGGCACCACCCCGCACCTCGCCCGAGGCCACCGTGCCCTCGGGGAGCAGCACGACCGTGCAGCCGGTCCGCGCCCGCCGGTCGGTCCAGTGCCCCACCCGCACGCCGGGGACGTCGGTGATCACGGTGCGATCGCCTCCCTCACCGGTAGCGGCGCGCCACCCGCGCGCCGATCGAGCAGACGACCTCGTAGGAGATCGTCCCGAGCCGGCCCGCCCACTCGTCCGGCGTGATCCGCTCCTCGCCCTGGGCGCCGAGCAGCACGACCCGGTCGCCCACCGCCACGTCGCCCTCCGGACCGCAGTCGACCATGAGCTGGTCCATCGTCACGACGCCGACGATGGGCCGCCGGCGCCCGCCGATCAGCACCTCCTGGCCGGCCAGGCCGAGGGCCCGGGGCACCCCGTCCGCGTAGCCGATCGGCACCGTGGCCACCACGGTGTCGCGCTCGAACCGGTGGTGCAGGCCGTAGGAGATGCCCTCACCGGCCGCCACCCGCTTCACGAACGACACCTCCGAGGCCAGCGTCAACGCCGGGCGCAGGTCGGCGAGCCCGTCCAGGCGGGGGGCGGGCGGGATGCCGTAGACGGCGATGCCGCACCGGACCATGTCGTGGTGGCTGCTCGGGTCGAGGATGGTGGCCGCCGAGTTCGCCGCGTGGACGACGCCCGGGTCGATGCCCGCGGCCCGCAGCTCGGCCACGATCTCGTCGAAGCGCCGCAGCTGCTCGTGGGTGAAGGGGTCGTCGGGGTCGTCCGCCACCGGGCAGTGGGTGCACACCCCGGCCAGCCGCACCTCGGCCAGCTCGGTGATCGCCCGGGCCAGGGGCAGCACGTCGCCCGGGGCGACGCCCACCCGGCGCATGCCGGTGTCGACCTTGATGTGCAGCGGCGCGGCCGGCACCCGGGCGGCCAGCACCGCCTTGGCCACCGCGGCGACGCAGGCCGAGCTGTAGACGGTGAGGTGGGCGCCGGTGCCGACCGCGTCCTCGACCTCGTCGATGCGGGGCTCGGACAGCAGCAGCAGCGGCGCGTCGATGCCGGCGTCGCGCAGGGCGACGGCCTCCTCCACCTGCGCGACCGCCAGCCAGTCGGCGCCGGCCTCGAGCGCGGCCCGCCCGACCGCGGTGGCGCCGTGCCCGTAGCCGTTGGCCTTGACCACCGCGCACAGCGCGGCGGGGCTGGCGATGCGGCGCAGGGTCCGCACGTTGTGGCGGATGGCGTCGAGGTCGATCTCGGCCCAGGCCCGGGGCATCAGCGGCGCACCTCCCCCATCTCGGCCAACACCGCGGGCAGGCCGTCGACGACGTCGGAGGCGACGAGGCCGCGGACCGGCCCCTCGCACGCCGCCCGCCCGTGCAGCCACGCGCCGGCGGCCGCGGCGTCGAACGCGTCGACGCCCTGGCACAGCAGGCCGCCGACGATGCCGGCCAGCACGTCGCCGGTGCCCGCGGTGGCGAGGCGGGCGTCGCCGCTGGTCGAGAGGCGCACCCGCCCGTCGGGGTGGGCGACGACGGTGGTCGGGCCCTTCAGCAGCACGACGGCCCCGGTCTCGGCGGCCAGGTCTCGGGCGGCCGCGATGCGGTCCTCGCCCGGCGGTGCGCCGGTCAGCCGGGCGAACTCGCCGTCGTGCGGGGTCAGCACCGTGGGCGCAGACCGGCGGGACACGACCTCGGCGACGTGGTCGCCGAGCAGGGTCAGGCCGTCGCCGTCGACGAGCAGCGGCACCCGTGCCGACGAGGCGACGTGGTGGACGGCGGCCTCGTTGGGGGCGCTGCGCCCGAGCCCGGGGCCCAGCACCACCGCGCCGGCCCGGGTCGCCTCGGCGAGCACGGTGCCGTCCCAGCCGGCCACGGGGAGGCCGATGCCCACGGCCTCGGTGGGCAGGCCGGCGTCGTACTCGATGCCCGGGGATCCGACCCGCACCATCCCGGCGCCGGTCCGCTGGGCGGCCCGGGCGACGAGGTGGGCGGCGCCGGTCATGCCCGGCGACCCGCCGGCGACCACCAGTGCCGCCTGCCACTTGTGCGCGTCCGGCGGGCGCGGCGGCACCCAGGCGGCGACGTCCGCGGCCTCGACGACGTGGATGCGGGCGCCGGAGGTGTCGAGCCCGATGTCGGCGAGCACGACCTCGCCGGCCAGCGCCCGGCCGGGATGGAAGAGCAGGCCGGGCTTCAGCGCCGCGAAGGTCACGGTGCGGTCGGCCCGGACGGCCTCGCCGGCCGCGGCACCGGTGAGGCCCACGACGCCGCTCGGGATGTCGACGGCCAGCACCGGCGCCCCGCCGGGGTCGGGGCCCCGGTACTCGCCCCGGAACCCGGTGCCGTAGGCAGCGTCGATCACGAGGTCGGCGGCGGGCAGCCGCTCGGGGGCGTCGGCGGCGTCGACCACCAGCACGCGCACGCCGCGGCGGCGCAGGCGGCGGGCGGCCTCGCGGCCGTCGTTGCCGTTGTTGCCCTTGCCGGCGACGACCACGACCCGACGGCCGTAGGCGCCGCCCAGCACGGCCAGCGCCTCGCGGGCCACGGCGGCCCCGGCGCGGCCGATGAGGACGGAGACGGGCTCGGGTGCCGCCGCGTCGACGGCGGCCATCTCGTCTGGGGTGAGGACCGGGAGCATGCCGCGCCGAGGCTACGCGCCGGCGTCGACCGTGCGGGGCGGGCCGATCGCGACCACGACCGCCTCGGCCATCGTGCGGGTGTGGGTCAGGCTGAGGTGCCAGGCCGTGGCGCCGCGCGCGCGGGCGAGCTCGGCGGCCCGGCCGTGCAGCGCGACCGACGGCGCGCCGTCCTCGGCCCGGACGACCTCGATGTCCCGCAGCCGGCAGGCGCCGAGGCCGACGCCGAGCGCCTT
>DATGPY010000298.1:0-2868 GCA_035304465.1 Acidimicrobiales bacterium
GTGCCCGGCGGCAGGCCGAGCTCCTTCTCCAGCGCGGCGACCCAGTCGTGCAGCTCAGCCATCTCGTGTCCCTCCAGGTGGTTCGGAGCCGGGTGGTTCGGAGCCAGGTGCTCCGGGGTGGTCGTGCCCTCCGAGGTCGTCCGCCGGACGCGCCCCCAGGCGGGCCGCGTCGGCGGGGGTGTCGACGTCGTCGCTCCAGCCTGCCTCGTCGGGCACCTCGGCGCACCGTAGTGCGCCGACCAGCCGCCGCATCGAGGCGCCGTCGGGATCGACGCCGGTGAGCGCGGCCTCCAGCGCCGCCCGCCGGTAGAGGCCGACCAGCCACTGGGCGCGCCCGGCGCGCACGAGGTGCGCGCCGTCGCCTGCCGGGTCGTGCGCCACCGCTCGCTCCAGCGCCGCGACGGCGAGCGCCGCCCGCGGCACGTCCACCGCGAGGAGCAGCACCCACGGCGCGGCGGGCGCGCCGAGCACGCGCAGTCCCGCGGCGAGCCCAGCCACCGGGCCGCCGAACGGCGGGTCCTCCTGCACGACGAGGCCCCGCCCGCCGACGTCGGACGCCAGGTCGGGAGTCCCTACCACCACGAGGCGGCGCGCGGCGGCGCCGGCGGCGAGCGCCCGGTCGAGGAGCTGCGCCCCGTCGACCACGAGCCGTGCCTTGGCGGTCCCGCCCAGCCGCGTCGCCCGTCCGCCGGCCAGCACGACGGCGTCGTACACCGGGCGTGGTGGCGTGTCGTCCGGGTCGGCGGGCGGCGTCATCGCAGCATCAGCACCTCGAGCAGGTCGCCCGCGCGGACCTTCTCGACGTCGGGCGGGAGGAGCGCCAGCCCGTCGGCCGTCGCGAGCGCGGACAGGGAGTGCCGCGACCCCGCGGGCACGACGCCGACGCCGCCGGGGTGCGGGGCGAGACGGACCGGGACCACGAGGAGGCGCCCGGGCGAACCGGGCATGGCGACCGCCGCCGGGAGCGACCTGCTCGCGCACGTGTCGCGCTCCGTCGACGGTGCCGACGCAGAGTGACACGTCTGTGAGAGAGCGCCTCGGAGACGGGCGATCGCCGGCCGGGCGAACAGCGCGAAGGACGCGTACGCCCCGACCGGGTTGCCGGGGAGGGCGAGCCAGGGCACGCCCCGCCAGCGGGCGAGGGCCTGCGGGCGGCCGGGCGACAGGGCGACCCCCGCGACGTCCGCGTCGGTCAGCTCGGGCGGTGCGGCGGCCAGCAGCTCGCGGACGACGTCGGCGGCACCGGCCGAGACCCCGCCTGCCGTCACGACGAGATCGATCCCGGCCGGCCGCGGGCCGACCGTCCCGGCGCTCGCAGCCGGGTCCACCACTGTGTCGAGCGCCGCGCGGAGCGCCGCCGGGTCGTCGGGCACCGGGCCGAGCCGGACGACGTCGGCACCCGCGGCGGTGGCGGCGGCGGCGAGCATCGGTCCGTTCGAGTCGGTGATCTGGCCCGGGCCGAGCGTCGTTCCCGCAGGCACCAGCTCCGCCCCTGTCGAGATCACGGCGACGACGGGCCGCCGTCGGACCGGGACGTCCACCGTTCCCGAGGCGACGAGGGCACCGACCAGGGCCGGGGTCACGACGGTCCCGGGCCGGGCGAGCAGGTCGCCGCGACCCACGTCCTCGCCGGTGGCGCGGACGTGCGTGCGGGCCCGCCGCGCGAGCGTCACCGTCTGCTCCGTGCGTGGCGCCCCGGCGACGAACCGGCCGGTCGACGTGTGCTCCACCGGGACGACGGCGTCCGCGCCCGGCGGCAGCGGCGCCCCCGTCATGATCCGCACGGCGTGCCCGGGCGGGAGGGCCGACGCCGAGCCCGGTCCCGCGGCGACGTCGCCCACGACCGGCAGCGTCACGGGGGAGCCGTCGGGCGGCAGGTCGGCCCGGCGCACCGCGTACCCGTCCATCGCGGCGCCGTCGAAGGGCGGGACGGGCACGACCGCGTGCAGGTCCTCCGCGACCACGGCGCCGAGCGCGTCCGAGACCGGCACCGCGCGCACGGGCAGCGGCACCACGAGGGCGAGCGCACGCCGCACGTGCTCGTCCACGCCGCGTGGCTGCTGCTCCCGGGTCCCGGCCATGGCACCGACCCTAAGGCCGGCCGGCGGGCCGCGAGGACCGGCCCGACCGGCCTCACACGACGGGCGGGCGGGCTGTGCGTTCTTCCTTACGGTCGATTAACTGCCCTTTGTCGGGCGATGAAACACCGTCTTCCTAGTTTCGTCGGCGTCGGTCCGACGTCGGGCCGGCCCCGGGCCAGGCACCTGCCGGACCGGGTGCGCCCGGCGTCGTCGGGCCTCCGCCCATGCAGGGAGGACACCGTGTCCACTCCGACAGCACGCGACGAACAACGCCCCGTCACCGACGAGGCCGCCGCCCCGGCCCGGTCCGCCGTCCGGCGCCGCACGGGCCGCTGGATCGACCACTGGGACCCCGAGGACGCCACCCTCTGGGAGGACGGCGGCCGCCGCACCGCCCGGCGCAACCTCGTGCTCTCGATCTTCGCGGAGTTCCTGGGCTTCGGGGCCTGGGCGCTCTGGTCGATCGTCGTGCCGCAGCTGCCCGCCGCCGGGTTCGACCTCACCGTCGACCAGATGTTCTGGCTCATCTCCGTGCCGAGCCTCGTCGGCGCGACCCTGCGCATCCCCTACACGTTCGCCGTCCCGCTGTTCGGCGGGCGCAACTGGACCGTCGTCTCCGCGCTCCTCCTGCTGCTGCCGACCGGCGCGCTGATCCTCACCGTGTCCGACCCCACGACGCCGTTCCCGGTGCTTCTCGCGGCCGCGGCGCTCGCGGGCCTGGGCGGCGGCAACTTCGCGTCGTCGATGGCGAACATCTCCTTCTTCTTCCCCGAGCGGGAGAAAGGCG